>NZ_JACKZU010000151.1:0-18478 GCF_014222165.1 Nostoc sp. 2RC | reverse complement strand
GTATTTTTAGAGTGCGAATTCCATTTAAATATAAGTAAATCGACAATTGTTATCAAAAATTACACACAAACCTCTTAAAGGAGGAAGCGAGTTTGTCTAAATCTTATCGTGTAGCTATTTTGGGTGCCACTGGTGCCGTGGGTACAGAGTTACTGGAATTATTAGAAAGTCGTGCTTTTCCCATTGCTGAGTTAAAGTTATTGGCATCAGAGCGGAGTGCAGGGCGATCGCTCTCGTTTAATGGTGAAAATATACCAGTAGAACCAGTGAGCGATGGTGCTTTTGAAAACGTTGATATAGTACTGGCTAGTGCTGGCGGTTCCACATCTAAAGCTTGGGCATCCATCGCTGTGGAAAAGGGCGCAGTGGTAATTGATAATTCCAGTGCCTTTCGGATGAATCCAGAAGTTCCCCTAGTAGTACCAGAAGTCAATCCCGAAGCCGCAGCTAATCACCAAGGCATTATTGCTAACCCCAACTGTACAACAATTTTGATGACGGTGGCAGTATGGCCATTGCATCAAATTAAACCAGTCCAACGAATTGTAGCCTCAACTTACCAATCTGCTAGCGGTGCTGGGGCAAGAGCAATGGCAGAAGTGAAAACCCAAACCAGCGCTATACTACAAGGACAGTCGCCAGTTGCTGAAGTATTGCCTTATCCATTGGCATTTAATTTATTCCCACATAACTCGCCATTAAACGATTTGGGTTATTGTGAGGAAGAAATGAAAATGGTCAACGAAACCCGAAAGATTTTTGCCAACCAGCAAATCAGAATTACTGCCACTTGTGTACGGGTTCCCGTACTCCGGGCACACTCGGAAGCAATTAATTTAGAATTTGCAACTCCCTTTAGTGTAGAGGCAGCTAAAGAAATTCTCAATTCTGCTCCTGGAGTAAAATTGGTAGAAGATTGGGAAAATAATTATTTCCCGATGCCAATTGAAGCTACAGGTAAGGACGAAGTACTGGTGGGAAGAATTCGTCAAGATATTTCTCATCCTTGTGGCTTGGAATTATGGTTATGTGGCGACCAAATTCGCAAAGGAGCAGCCTTAAATGCAATACAAATCGCCGAATTATTAGTAGAGAAAAATCTACTCAAACCATTAGTTAGTAGTCATTAGTCATTGGTCATTGGTCATCAGTAAAGGACAAATAACAAATGACAAATAAAAAATGACATTTTAAATCAATTTGCTAATAGATTATTACAATAGAAAACCACCAAGATATAAAAATATGGGTAACTAGGAGTGATAAACAGGGTGGGAGATTTTGGCAATGTTTTAACCGCTATGATTACGCCGTTTAAGGCAGATGGTAGTGTGAACTACGATCTAGCCGCAGAACTAGCAGCGCATCTCGCCAACAATGGTACAGATACATTGGTGATATGTGGCACAACAGGGGAATCCCCTACCCTGACTTGGGACGAGGAATACCAGTTGTTTGTGGAAGTGTTACAGGCTGTGGCAGGAAAAGCCAAGGTAATAGCAGGTTGTGGGTCAAATTCCACCAAAGAAGCGATCGCTGCTACTCAAAAAGCCGCTAAAATAGGAGTACACGGTTCCTTACAGGTTGTTCCTTATTACAACAAACCACCGCAAGCGGGATTAAAAGCACACTTTCAGGCCATAGCACAAGCCTGTCCCGACTTACCACTGTTGTTGTATAACGTCCCCGGTCGTACCGGACAAAACCTTGAGCCAGAAACAGTTGCTCAGTTAGCTAAGGTGAGCAACATTATCGGGATAAAGGAATCTACAGGTAGCATAGATCGAGCAAGTGAAATTCGTCGCTTGACACCAAAAGAATTCCAGATCTACTCTGGTGATGATTACATGACTTTGCCGATGTTAGCGATCGGGGCAAAGGGTGTAGTAAGTGTAGCTTCTCATCTGGTAGGTAACCAACTACAGCAGATGATTCAAGCTTTTAGTGCGGGTAAAATTGAGGTAGCCAGCGAGATTCATCTCCGACTCTTCCCGTTGTTTAAAGCTTTATTTCTGACTTCAAATCCCATTCCTATTAAGAAGGCATTAAAACTTCAAGGTTGGGAGGTTGGTTCAACTCGTCCGCCGCTATGCGAAGCTGACTTGGAAGTGACTCAAAAATTAGAAATAGTTCTCAAAGAACTTAGTCTAATTTAGTCCTAATAGGCTTACTTACTAAAGTATAGATACAAACTAATGACTGTAATTGTTAACAAGTTATACCATTGTGAATTTTAAATTGAGAGTTTCTTGCTTTTAAAGAGTTATGTGCATCCATGTCATACCACTAAGTTTTCAAATTTAAAATTGGTATTACTATTTAAAAACTTGTGTTAGGACTAATAGATATACTATGAATCCTTTGGTGTATTGTCATTTTTATTGAATAAACAATAAAAAATCTCAATTAAAACAAGATTGCTTTGGGACTGACTAAAAGACAACTGGGGTTGTTTGAAATACAAGATCGTTAACTATCAACTTAATTAACAAAACGTAACAAACTAAGGAGAAAATGGCTAAAAACGAAGCTAATAATTCCGCCTTGAAAATTATTCCTTTAGGCGGTTTGCATGAAATTGGAAAAAATACTTGTGTTTTCGAGTACGAAGATGAAATTGTTCTCTTGGATGCAGGATTAGCTTTTCCCACAGAGGCGATGCATGGAGTGAATATTGTTCTTCCAGATACGACCTATTTGCGGGAAAATCGCCACAAAATTAAAGGGATGATTGTTACCCACGGTCATGAAGATCATATTGGTGGGATTGCTTTTCATCTCAAGCAATTTGATATACCGGTGATTTATGGCCCAAGACTAGCAATGGCAATGCTAGAGGGTAAATTAGAAGAAGCTGGAGTACGCGATCGCACAGAATTAAAAAAAGTTTTACCCCGCGATGTCGTGCGGATTGGTAAAAACTTTTTAGTGGAATATATCCGCAATACTCACTCAATAGCCGATAGTTTCACTGTTGCCATTCATACGCCACTGGGGGTAATTATTCACACTGGTGATTTTAAAATTGACCATACGCCAGTGGATGGAGAAAAGTTTGACCTCCAACGACTAGCAGAACATGGTGAAAAAGGCGTTCTTTGTCTGCTAAGTGATTCTACTAATTCTGAAGTGCCAGGATTTACACCTTCAGAACGTTCTGTTTATCCCAATCTGGATAGAGTATTTAGTCAAGCCACTGGGCGATTGTTCGTCACTACCTTTGCTTCTAGCGTCCATCGCATCAATATGATTTTGGATTTAGCGAAGAAGCATAACCGTGTAGTGACGGTGGTCGGGCGTTCCATGCTGAACTTGATTGCTCATGCCCGTAATTTAGGTTACATCAAGTGTGAAGATAATCTGCTGCAACCGTTAAACGCAGTCCGCAACCTGCCAGATGAAAGTGTGTTGATTCTAACTACAGGTTCCCAAGGCGAACCAATGTCAGCAATGACCCGCATTGCCAATAAAGAACACCCCCACATCAAAATTCGTCAAGGCGATACAGTGGTATTCTCCGCTAACCCGATTCCCGGAAATACCATCGCTGTGGTCAACACCATAGATAAATTGATGATTCAAGGGGCAAATGTGGTTTATGGCCGGGACAAAGGAATTCACGTCTCTGGTCACGGCTGTCAGGAAGACCAAAAATTAATGATTGCCTTAACTCAACCGAAATTCTTTGTGCCATTCCACGGCGAACATCGAATGCTGGTGAAGCACGCCCAAACGGCTCAGAGTATGGGTATACCAGCAGAAAACATGATCGTTATTCAAAATGGCGATGTTATAGAACTGACGGAAAACTCCATCCGCGTTGCTGGTAAAGTGCCATCTGGTATCGAACTAGTGGATACCACAAGTTCTGGTATGGTGAGTGCCAAAGTGTTGCAAGAACGGCAACGCATGGCAGAAGAAGGTATTGTTACCATTGCCGCCGCCATTGATTGGAATGGTAAACTTTTGGCAAAACCGGAAATTCACCTCCGGGGTGTAGTTACAAGTTTAGAGCGATCGCTCCTACAAAAATGGGTACAACAGCGCATTGAAGAAATTCTCAGTGTCCGCTGGTCAGAATTTGCAGCTACAGAAGCCGAACCAGCCGATATAGATTGGGGTGGGTTGCAAGGAACTTTAGAGCGAGAATTGCAACGTTCCATCCGTCGAGAATTGCAATGTCAACCATCTGTGACTTTGTTGATGCAAATTCCAGAGGAACCGCCGGTGAAAGTTGCCGATGGCAGAAGACGGCGGACTCGGACAGCTGCTCAGGTGGCATCATAATAAGAATCTCACGCAAAAAAGCGCAAAGACGCAGAGTGTTTTGGAGGGTCTTCTCTACGAGACGCTCCGCGAATGCGCTTTGGCGTGAGATTTATTCTTGATCGGATCGGCCACATCCTCAATGAACCCAGAGGTACGTTAAAAGTAAAGTACACAATGTGACTGGTACTCCAAATCTGAGGTGTTCCCAAAAAGTTAGCTTGTAACCTAAATCAGCAGCGGCTTCCACAACTATCAAGTTGGCTACCGAACCAAACAAAGTCAAATTACCTGCCAAGGTTGAACCGGCTGCCAGTAATAGCCAATACTGGGTATCACCCTGAGGAATCAGGGGATGGAGTAGAAGTACAGCAGGTACATTAGAAATTAAGTTAGATAAAACCACAGTTACACCCAAAAAACTCGCAGCAGAGTTAACAGCGTGGGTAAATGGTTGGAGTAAATTCAATTTCTGGGTGACTCGCGTCAAGATAAATAATCCAGAAAACATTACCAGCAGATTCCAATCCACTTTTTGTAAAATCCGCTGGGGTTTTACCCGGCGAGTAATTAGCAACAAGCTAGCAGCAACTAAAGCAGACTCAGCTAGGGGTAAGCCGATAGTAAATGCAATCAGCAACCCAGCTGTAATGACTAATGTTTTATTAAATAAAGGTTTAAAAATACGTTGGTTGGTGGTGGGTAATACTTGGCAAGCTTTGATTGAGCGTACATCTGGGTAAAGTAGCCACAGTAATCCTAGTTGAACTACCAAGCCTAAAAGGGCAACTGGAGCTAATACACGCAGAAAATCTAGGTAGGGAATGCCTGAAAAGGAGCCTATGAGGATGTTTTGCGGATTACCGCTCAGGGTAGCTACTGAGCCTATATTAGTTGCACCAGCGATCGCTAGTAAATAAGGTATCGGATTTAAACCCAAGGTTTGAGTCAAGCTCAAAGTTAAGGGTGTAAAAATCAGCGCTAGAGTGTCATTGAGAAAAAACGCCGAAAGGATACCACTACCAAAAGTTAAGGCAATCAACAAACCTAAAGGACTGCGAGTCACACTCAGTATTACAGATAGCGATCGCCGAAAAAACCCCGCATAGGATAAATTGGCGTTTACTACCATCATGCTCAACAGAAACACGATGGTATTAGCATCAATAGCCTGCCACGCTTGTTGTAAATTTAGAACACCTAAAGCAATTAAAAAAGCAGAACCCACTAAGGCAATGGTGGCACGGTTCATGCGTAAGCCTGGAATGTAGCCCAATGCTAACCCCAGGTAAGTTAACCCTAAGACGCCATAAGTAGCAAATTGCAGAAAAATCACTAAATATTAGCCTGATTATTCTAGTTGGGCAGACTTTGTGCGAATTAGCCTCCTACTGAAGCTTGAGCTAAATTTTTTTCTCTAGTTCTACTGTATTTAGCTAGTTATTAACACGACACAAATATCAAACAACGGGAAAATACACAGTTCAAAGCCCGCCTACCAGAATATTACTGTTATTTACACTTACAAAAAATAGTTTCAAAAACATTTCATTTTAAGTTTTGTAAATGTTAAACTAAAACCTACCCAATGAAGGATGTCTTCATTAAAATTTAAACTGTGTCAAGCTACGAACAAGATTACATTACTACACTACCGATCCCGCGAAAATTGCGGTTAACTTGACGTAGTAATAAATTAGATTCTGACTTAAGTGGCTAATTTGGGTATTACATTATATCGCAGTCAGGACACGAATATTCCGGAAATTTCGTTGCCACCTTGTATACATTCACCAGAAAGGTGAACAGCCTCAATAACATAGAGGATTAACCATGAAGGTATTTGATAATACCACAAAAAATATTTTTCTGGCAAGCTGGGTCTCAATCAATCAATCAGAGACTAGTGAAGATCGAGGAACCCAGCTAAGCCGTCCTGTTTCCAAGCCCCACTGGAACATTCTTCAACCCTTAAAGCGGCTATTAGACAGCATTCAAATCCGCGATCGCCAACTAGCTCACCGATTGTGTAAACTGATTCCATCTCAGTGTCCCTTTGAGCGAGATGTCAAATTATTCGGCAAAACCCTATTTCACATTCCGCCTATGTGTAAGCTCAACCCCTTATATGAAGAAGTGGTTAGTTTACGTTTCCGAGCGTTGTGTTATCTAGCCGACGAATGTGGCGAAGATGTATCGCAGTACTGTTAATTAAGTTAGGAATTAGTTAGGAGTTAGTTAGGAGTTAGTTAGGAGTTAGGAGTTAGGAGTGAGGAGTTAGGAGTTAGGAGTGAGAAGTTAGGAGGGAAGAGTTCAAAATAAAACTCCAAACTCTTAATTCTTAACTCCTAACTCAAAGCTCTTAATTTTTAACTCCTAACTCTTAACTCCTAACTCCTAACTCCTAACCCTTAACTCCTAACCCTTAACTCCTCACTCCTAACTCTTAATTGTTTTTTGACTATTTTTTTCGCCATTTTTGAATGGCATCCTGAGCATCTTCGTAAGAAGCTGTTTCCTCTGGCACTAAAGTAGCAGTTTCAATTGCAGCATTGAGTTCTCCTTGAGCAGCGCGACGCTTGGCGAGATCTAAAATTTTCTCACTCCAATTATCGATTGATTTTTGGGCGGTATCGAAGCCTGGTTGCCCTGATGGTACTTTTTTAGCAACTTCGATGGCTCGATTATAAGTAGAGGCTTGTCCCGGCTGAATTAAGGCGTTAGCTGCATCTAAAAGAGTTGTGTTACTGACATACTGCTTGCCTTCTAGCCGCCATAGATTAATTGCCGCTTGTGCTTTAGCATAAAGCGGTTCGTTTTTGGTGATTAATCGAGCTGCGGCAATGGCACTAGCATACTGTCTTTGCTTGGCACGACCCTCTGCTAAATCTAAAATCATCCGGCTCCAAATCTTAATATTTTCCTGAGCCTGTTCGTATAATGGCTCACCGGGTTTGATTCTCCTAGCTGTGGCAATGGCTAAGCTCAAATCACTAGCCTGGGTTTCTTGGAGGGACATTTTTGCCAAGTCTAATACTGCTTGATTGCGCTTTTGCGACTCAGAACTCAAGGATGTTTGGGCGCTAGATTGATTTTTAGGTCTAACTGGTGGGCTGGTTTCAATTGTCGAGGTGTCATTTGGTAAATTCTGGAACGCCTGGGGACTATTAGCAGTAGCATTGGGTGATGTCCTTGATATTTGTTTAATTTTAAAAGTTTCTTGATTACGCAGAAAAACCACTGCAATTAAACCTGTCACTAGCAAACTGCCTCCACCCCAGAAAATAACCTGCTTCCACAAAGGGGTGTTTGAATGATTTCGTGGCAATTGGGAGACGTTAACTTTGGAGGAGTTAGGGATAAATCTTCCCTTGGTATTCATTCCTATGGAAGTTTCTGCCGGCTGGGAAACTAAGTCGGTAGCTGACTGCTGGATTTGTTTGCCATTAGACTTTTGCACTTTAGAATTAATAGTTGTTTCTCCCCATTTACCTTGATTTTGAGGCGGGTCACCCAGGGGGGGAGCTGCAAGGGCAATAGCAAAGGATTCTTCGGGATAAATCACCGCTTCTGATTGGAAATCGCTTCCTATTGCCAATTTTGGTAAGATGACTTGGGGTTTGGATGGAATGATAATGGCAGGGTTTTGGATGGGACGCCAGTGATGCTGGCATAATTTGGGCACCACAAGGCTGAGGTAACTTTCTAAATCTGCCAAGTTGTTACCATTACCAGAACGCAAAGCTTCTAACAACGCTGCTGTAAAAAATCCGTGGCCTAGTTCGCTACTTTCGTGGGAAAACTGCTCTGGTTGACAAGAAAAAATTGTTGCAAGTTCTAATTCTTGAGCTAGTTCTATGGTTTCTTCCCCCACGGGAGCATCTGCTTGTGTACCAAAAGCACGGTTAATATCAAGCAGTAACAATACATTTAACTGGGCCATTTGGAGACTTTGCATTAGCGATCGCAATTCTATGCCTGTCTCTGGCACGAGTTCGGGGTTACCCTCCGCCGGCATTAAGTAATCTTTGCCTTTGTAGTTGACTCCATAACCGCTAAAAAATAGCCACAGATAGTCTTGTGGTTGCCAACATGTCGCGGCCAAATCCTCAAGCAACAGCAAAATATTTTCTTTAGTGGGATAGGTGGATCTATCTCCCATTGGTGGTGAAGTATCCGTCATTAGCAGGCAATGTCCGGGGAGAAAACCTGCCTCTGCCACCAAAATATCCTTTAGTGCCTCAGCATCTGCTTGGGCACAGCTTAAAGGTTGAAATAACTGATATTGATTGATGCCAATAGCGATCGCCCAGTAATTTGCCATCGCGCTCTTTGTCGGTTATTGTTTGCTCGTCTGAAAATTGTGGTTGGCTTTATCCAAAAAACAAAGCTAACCTGATGTTTTCTAGTCTAGGTGATTCTCATCGAATCTTAAGATAAAATGTAATTTTTATTACGTTAGTTGACCGGAAAATACTTTCACCTAATTTCAATTGACAGATCGTTATTCAGGAGCTATAAGGTCATGAGCCAAATTTTTGCTCAGATACCATCATCGATCGCTTCCTTTTCATTTATTAGCCAAATTGCCAAAAAAATCCGGATAGTTCCTTTAGCATTTTTGCTCATATCTACTGTTCCTGCGTGGTTTTTCACCGAAGCGATCGCCCCTCAAGTTGTGCGAGCTTACACCGCCAGAGTTGACCTAGCCATCGATCGCCTGCCAGAAGAAAACTACGAAACCATTCTGCGACGAGCAGAAGCGGCCGCTAGAGCAGCTGCCCAGAGGAGCTTCGACCAAGATATTTTAGTAACAGATGTTTCAATCATTATCTCCGTACAAAGTTATGGAGCGATCGCACCAGTTCTAACATTAGAAGTCAGTCGCCCAGAATGGCGCAGCCGTCCGGACGCTCAAAATTGGGCAACCTACTATAAAACTGCGCGATCGCTACTGTTCTTTGAAAAATGATCGGGGGGATGAAAGAGGCAGGGGGCACAGGGGTAGGGGAAAAGGTTAAAGGTTAAAGGTTAAAGGAATAAATTTAATCTTTACCCTTTTCCCCGGTTGGTGAGCTTGTCGAACCATAACCCTTTCCCCATACCCTGTTTACCCTGTTTGGCCAATGCCTTTACTTAATTCTTGGCTAAATTGGCGTCCTTGGTGTCAGTGAATGGCCTAAAATAAAAAGGTTGTCAAAAATCACTATATCTGCTGACATGGCTGTTCCTAAGAAGAAAACTTCCAAATCAAAACGAGATAAACGTCGGGCTACTTGGAGGCACAAAGCTGCTATTGAAGCTCAGAAAGCTCTATCTCTGGGCAAGTCTATTTTGACTGGACGTTCTACATTTGTTTATCCATCTGCTGAAGACGAGGAAGAAGAATCATAATTTTCCAATCAGGAAAAGCATGAACGGCATCGATAGGTTTAATGGGCAGAGTCATGGCTCAAATTTATCGCTCATGGATAAATGCTTTTTCTTGGCTTTCCTGATTGGATAATCAATTATTGATGGTCTACACAAGCTTATTAAATTGCAAAAAATTGGTAGTGAGTAATTGGGAACATCCATTACCCATTACCTATCAATTATCAGTAATGATTGGTAAGCTCATGTGGTTCCAGTTTATAGATTTTCTGGTTAAGACCGTTCATAGCTATTAGTCATTTACAAATAACCAACGACAAAGCACAAAGTCTCTAGCAATATTTTGCAGGGTGTGTCTGGTTACGTCGATAGAGTAGTGATTCGCCGTTTTCCCTAGCCTTTGGTTCTCTCATTCCCCAGGTACAGAACTCAATTAAGAGAGGACAACTGGCAAATGACAAATGATAAAAGATGACCAGATAAAGTAACTACGGAATTTCAATGTTTTTTATCCTAATCATATTCAAGGGTAAATTATCTGGCGCTGTTGACAACTCAGCACAAAATTCTGCAAATATTTTGAGAAAACTTACTTTTCTCCCATTATGTTAGGAAAATTCTTTGAGAAGCCAGGAAAAGAAAATAACGAACGCGTTCCTCCAGGTCAACATTTAGCCAAGGGTTTCCCTGTATTAACTTACGGTGCAACTCCGCAAGTTGGTATTGAAGAATGGGAATTTCGGGTTTGGGGTTTAGCAAAGCCAGCTACTTTTAATTGGTCAGACTTTATGGCGCTACCTCAACATGAGTTCACAGCGGATTTTCACTGCGTAACTCGTTGGTCTAAACTCGATGTCAAATGGACTGGGATTAAAGTAACAGATTTTATGGCTCTCATTGAGCTAGAACCAAAAGTAGCCTACATTATGGAACACTGCTATGGTGGCTACACTACAAATATTTCTATCGAAGACTTTATGCGGGAAGAAAATTTCTTTGCCTTTAAAGTTTTTGGTGAAGATCTTCCAGTTGAACATGGTGGGCCAATGCGGCTAGTCGTTCCTCATCTCTACGCTTGGAAAAGTGCTAAGTGGATTAATGGTTTAGAGTTTTTAGCCAGTGAAGAACTAGGTTTTTGGGAACGCAATGGCTACCACCACCGTGGCGAACCTTGGAAAGAGGAGCGTTATAGCAATGTATTTGGATTTTAATAATTAGGAGTTAGGAGTTAGGAGTGAAGAATTATAAGTTATGAGCGAGGAGTGAGGAATTAGGAGTTTTGAGTAATAAGTTATGAATAATAAAGTTGTTAATTAAAAATTTCTCACTGCAAACTCCTAACTCATAACTCCTCACTCATAACTCACAACTCTTTACTTATAACTTTTAACCCAAAAGTTTCTTGATAAGAGGCAATTTGTTTTTATATGGAGCATAGCGCCATTTTAAATCTAGCCAAAAGGAGTTTTGCAATACGCTTTTTTCATGGGAAAAGGTGTCAAAACTAGCTTTGCCATGATAGTTACCAATACCACTATCTCCTACTCCTCCGAAGGGTAAAGATGGGACTCCAACATGCATGATTGTATCGTTGATACAAACTCCACCTGATGAAGTTTCCTGCAAAACTCGCTTTTGGAGGTTTTTATTTTGAGAAAATAAATATAATGCTAAGGGTTTTGGTCTAGAGTTAATCAAGGCGATAACTTCTGCAATATCACTGTATTCAATTACTGGCAAAATAGGGCCAAAAATTTCTTCCTGCATTACAGAAGCTTCTAAGGGAATATTATCAATTATTGTAGGGGCGATATAACGTTCTGAAGATTTAGTTTCTCCACCGAGAATAACTTCGCCATCTTTCAGAAATTTAACCAACCTATCAAAGTGTTTTTGGCTAATAATCCTGGCATAATCAGAACTATTTGCCGGATTTTCTCCATAAAATTCTTTAAGGCATTTTTCGATTCCATTGATTAAATCTTTTTTGATTTTTTTATCTACTAACAGATAGTCAGGGGCGATACATGTTTGCCCAGCATTAATAAATTTGCCCCAAGTAATTCGTCTGACAGTGTGTTCGAGATTAATGTCGGTATCGACGATACAAGGACTTTTACCACCCAATTCTAAAGTAACTGGTGTGAGATGTTTTGCCGCTGCTGTCATGACAATTTTGCCCACGGCTGTACCACCAGTAAAAAATATATGGTCAAATTTTTCCGCTAGTAGTTTTTCACTTACTTCTATACCTCCTTCCACTGCTGTAATATAAGGTTGCGGGAAGTATTTACTAATAATTTTATTAACAATACTAGAAGTGTAGTAAGCAATTTCTGAAGGTTTAATAATTGCACAATTTCCAGCAGCGATCGCACCTACTAAGGGTGAAATAGCTAACTGAAATGGATAGTTCCAAGGGGTGATAATTAAGATAACTCCCAGTGGTTCTGGATAAATGCGGGCTGAATATGAAAAAAAATCTAAGGAAACTGGTGCTTTTTTCGGTTTTGCCCAAGTTTTGATATGTTTGATGGCATAATCAATTTCTTTGACGACGGCAATTTCTGTTAGATAAGTCTCTACTACTGGTTTATGTAAATCTGCTTCTAATGCCTCGATTATTTCTTGTGTGTGTTCAATGATTCCTTGCTTCAGTTTTTGCAGTTGTTCAATGCGAAAATTTATATCTTTAGTTTTGCCTGTTTGAAAAAACTCTCGCTGATTTTGGATAATTTTGCCAATGTTGGATAATTCAGTGGTCATCATTTTTTATGCTATGAAAAACGATTTATTTCAGTCTATTGCTTGCTGTTTTTGTATATTCATGCTTCCACGGCACAGCTATGTTATCTGACACAAAAGTTGTATGAGAGACAATTTCAAAAATTACCAAATTTATTATGTTTTTTGTGGTAGAAGTACCACAAATTTACTACCTTTACCCAACTCAGAATTCAGCAAAATAATACCTTGATGTGCCTCAACAATTCGTCGGGAAAGATACAATCCCAAGCCACTACCAGAACTTTTGTGAGTGCCTTGGCGAAATCTTTCAAAAATGGTAGTTTGTTCTTCCGGAGGAATACCAGGGCCAGTATCAGCTATTTCAATCCTAATGTAGTCAGAAAATATAGATTGGCTATTTTTACCAAATTGGTTTTCACAAGTCAAACGAATACTTACTGAACCTGAGTCAGTAAATTTGATTGCATTGCCGATAAGATTAGTAAATAAACGATGTAATTCTAAGCGATCGCCTATTATTGTATTTACCTTTAACTCCTCAGCTAATTCCAAATTTAGTGACAGTTTTTTATCTTGAATTAAGGGGGTCAATTCTCCAGCTACTTCTTCTAGTAACTGTGCTAAATTCACAGGCTGCAATGTCAAGGTTTTGCGACCGGCTTCAAAGCGATAAACTTCCAATAAGGTATTGACCATAGAAAGCAAGTTAATATTGCTTCGAGCCATGATGGCAATTACTTCCTGCATTTGCGACGATAATGCTCCTAAAGCGCCTTGTTGAAACAGCATTAACATGCGATCGGCTGCTACTAAAGGAGTGCGTAAGTCGTGGGCGAGACGGGAGACAAAATCCTCTCGCTGGCGCGCAATTTCATCGCGTTCATCCATACTGTGCTTCAAACGCAAAAGCGATCGCACTCTTGCTAATAATTCATCCACTGTCACTGGTTTACGGATAAAATCATCAGCACCCAAGTCTAATCCGTGGGCAACATTGGGCGCATCGTGGGCAGTAATTAGCAGTATGGGAATATATTGCGATAACTTCATATCTCCACGAATATGCTTAGTAACTTCGTATCCATCCATACCTGGCATCATCAAATCTAGAAGCACTAAGTCACAAGGAGATGCTTGCAATTGTGCCAACGCCGAAATACCATTTTCTGCGGTGCTAATGGTGTAACCTTCTTCCTCCAAAATAGTTTTGATTAGAAATACATTATCAGGAGAGTCATCAACAACCAGAATTTTATCAGAGCGAGAAGATTGTAAAGTCATGTCAAAGCTAGGTATGAGGTACAAATTTTTGTTAATTTGACTGTACTTGTAACAATTTGTCTGTCAATTCCTTTAATTAACCTCCCGCTTCAGAGATATTATTTACTCACGGCTTGGTATTTACGGAGTTTATAATTTGCTGTTAAGTTAAACTGGGCTGGATTTTTGGCAAAAAAATAATTCACTAATAAAATTATGGCTGGTAAAATTTGAAATTTGAATACGGTAGATGCTATCAATCAATAGGTAATATTTTGATATAGTAACTAGCACCGGAAACTAAAAACAAAATTGTGTAGTCAAGCAATTGCTCCACTACGACGTAATTTGTATTGATTGAGTATTAATTTATGTTAACGGATTTTTAATGTTGAAGTTCGTTAGTTGAGATTTTTCTTTCACCAAAGTCATGAAAGAGTGCTAAATCTTGTAGTTATTGATGATGACGAAATTTTTGTCAGGGTCTGTAATAGACTTCTAAGAGAAGTGGGTAAAAGGGTAAGGGGTAATGGTTCGACAAGCTCACCAACCGGGGAAAGGGCAAATAAAAACCCTTTTTCCTTTGCCCCTCTGGCAAAAGTTACTTTTACCAGAGGTCTAATGAAAATATTACCCAACAGGGACAATAGTTAACATTACCTTAAATATAAACGTCGTCCAAGGGTGTTTATCACCAGTCTGAAACATCCTTGGACGCGGTTATGTGACTTTTATAGATGCTTTGCAGCCACGCTGTCTAATAATTTACTGAATTCAATTACTAGTTTATTTGTCAGGCTTCTGGTAGTCAAAATAAAACCATTGACCACCTTCCACATCTTGAAACAGATTATTCACCTTGCCTATTTTTTCTCCTTTGTTTAGTTGATCCTCCAGTAGATCAATCCCTTTATCACCCTCTTTTGCTGGCGGGACATACAGATCTAATTTCTTCACTGTCTTTAAGTCAGCAAATAATTCTTTCAAATCAACATATAGTGGATATAAAGCCCTACTTGATTCAAAGAAATAGCGCTTGTTTCCATGATCTGCAACAGTGCGCCAGAGTGTAGAGGCAAGGAATGGATTATCATCTATTGCCTTAACACTTAAAGGCGTTGACATATTACGAATCAACGAAAAAGCTCTAGCAAGACCTTCGTGTTTTGACCACTCTTCTAACCATATTTTATAAGACTTTTCTTCACCGGAAATTCTTTGAGTCTCATCAATAAATGGTCTCGAATTTTCTTTAAACTTAGGATCTTCCTTGTCATAGACTTTTTCGATTCTATCGCTGTAGAATGAGGCGCGGAGAAATCGAATATCAGAGCCATTCATTGGCGGATTCATCTCTTTTTTTGAATTATCTTTTTTCAGTCCATCCCAACTAAATACTTCATTTTGAATTCCCCAGTCAAAGTCTCCATTTTCTGTTTGAAAACTCTTTAAAAGTTCTAATTGCTTGTCATACAGGTTGTTAGTCAACACACTAATCGTTTGTTTGTCTTCAGTTTCATCCTTCTTTGGAACGTAGTAAACTACTAATTTATAATTTGGAGATAGATCGTCCTTGCGATCCAGTTCGTCCTTTTCACCCTCCACATATTGTAAGACTGCCGACTCTCCCTTAGCATCTGAAAGGGACAAATGTATGACTATAGGTTTGAGATATACATTAAACTCGTTGGAGCTTGTGTTTAATTTTGCGACAGCTAGCTCAGACGTGACAATAAAAAATGGCTCCTGCTTTAATCCCTCTACAGCATCTTTGACAGTTGCGTATCTGTCTAGTACATACTGTGCCAAGCCACTAATCGGTAAACGTGGTTTATTCTCATAGTCATTATGCTTGTAGCAAGCTTGTGGTAGAAAAAGCAGATTGGCAACTAAGCCCTCCTCGTTTATGCCATCAGTTGTAGCCTTTCCATAGTTACATACAACCAGGCTCTTATACTTAGATGTCCATGTAAACGGGTTACCCTCATCATTTTCACCAGCACCTGTGCGATCGCTACCTTCAGGTGATGCCCATAAGCTTGTAGCTATATTTGCATCAGACCAATCCATAGAACGCACGGTAAAGATTGATTTTGTTTCTTGGTTAGCAACATAGATTGCACGGGTACAACCGAGTAATACCAGTGGTATTAATCCCAAGTGCAAATCATGGATCGAGTTGCTCAATGCTTGATGAATGTTAAAAGATTCCTGTGTGAAATTGCAGCCTACTAGTGCGGCAATTCCAACAAATAGAAACGGTATAGTTAATGAAAAACTTTTGAGGTAACGTTTCATTGATTTATTTGTGTGTGTGTAAATTACTTGCAGAACTTTACAATTTATAATGCTTTTTGCATTTCTCAAAACCTGATAAAACCTAGATTCAAAAGTTTCACACCTTATGAAAATTTTAACTATCATAAATGTGCGAATGATAGTCTAGGTATAAGTGTATGAAAAATGCTAAAAGCACGAATTGTGAGAAATGCTAGCTAAGTTTTCGTGTTTTCTTAGTACTATTCGGATATATCCGAATGGTAGATATGAAAGCTGTTTTATATTTGATTTACATAGTCAATAAAACGTACTGAAAATTTGACTATGCAAATTAAATAAGTTTTAGCTTTGGATTGAGGTGTTGTTGTATTTTGTACAGACTAACTTTGACAGATTACAAATCTTCTGGATATTTGTCAAGTTAAAAGCCATGCTTTAGCTGTATTTATGCACAAAAAAATAGTATGCTTGTAGCGATTACAAAATATGTGTCCTCGATCGCACAAATTATATGTTGATAAACACTTGCAAATTAAACAACTTCATGTATGGATTCTGAGGAGAGCTTGCGGTGTTACAAAAAGGCAATAGGCAACAGGCAACAGGCAATAGGCAATAGGCAACAGGCAACAGGCAATAGGCAACAGGCAATAGGCAACAGGCAATAGGCAATAGGCAACAGGCAACAGGGAAAGTAAAAAGGCAACAGGCAATAGGCAACAGGGAAAGTAAAAAGGCAATAGGCAATAGGGAAAGAAAGTCTGTTGGTGTCTGGATTTTACTGTCAACTTATGTCCTAAACTATGCTTCGACTGCTATAAAACCCAATTTTCAAAAAACTAAGGGTTTCAAAGTAGACACGGTTTAAATATAATCAGCTAGATGCCTAGCTAGCAGACTGAAATGCTTAGTTCAAGCTTGTTAAAATCTGCTATCAAAGGAGAAACTCCAGTTATTTTAGGAGTGCTGTTTGGCAAAAGAGAGATGCTGGTATCATAAATATCTTGCCTTGAATTTATAAATACAGTTATAAATTGTTACTAGTTCATATTCAGTAAAATATAGATTTTAGCTTTCGTCTAGATTATTACTAAGCAATTCAATATAAGATCTAAAACTTAAAATCCCAAATCAACATGCCAGACCTAACTCCTAATTCTAGTTTTAGTTTGACACTACGCTTGCAGATTCCCAATCGCGTGGGAATGTTGGCGTCAGTTACCCAAGCGATCGCCACCACTGGCGGTAATCTCGGTCAAATTGATTTAATCGAGCAAACCCGCAAAGAGTCTACCCGCGATATTACCGTTGATGCAGCTAGTACCGAACACGCTGAAACAATTGTGCAAGCAGTTAAAGCACTGCCTGATATTAAGTTATTGAGCGTTTACGATCGCACCTTTAATTTGCATCGTGGTGGCAAAATCAGCATTGCTAGCCGAATTCCCTTAAAAAGTGTGTCCGATTTAGCAATGGCTTACACACCAGGAGTCGGTAGAATTTGTACAGCGATCGCTCAAGATCCAGAAGAAGTTTACAAGTTAACCATAAAACAAAATACTGTTGCCATTGTTACAGATGGTAGTGCAGTTTTAGGTTTGGGAAATCTCGGCCCGGCGGCGGCACTCCCAGTCATGGAAGGCAAAGCCATGCTATTCAAAGAATTTGCTGGGTTAGATGCTTTCCCCATCTGCCTTGCCACCCAAAATACAGACGAGATTATCCAGGCAGTGAAAAATATTGCTCCGGTATTTGGTGGTGTGAATTTAGAAGATATTGCTGCACCACGTTGTTTTGAAATTGAGGCGAGATTGCGGCAAGAATTAGATATTCCAGTTTTTCATGACGACCAACACGGTACTGCAATTGTCACCTTAGCAGCCTTGTTAAATGCCTTGAAGTTGGTACACAAAGCCATCGGCGAAATCCGCATCGTGATTAACGGTGCAGGGGCAGCTGGAGTTGCCATTGCCCGCTTACTCAAGAAAGCCGGAGCAGATAAAATCTGGATGTGCGACTCCAAAGGAATTATCTCCACCAGTCGTACAGACCTCACAGAAGAAAAACTCGAATTTGCCGTTAAAGCTCAAGGTACTTTAGCAGGTGCAATGCAAGGGGCAGATGTATTTATCGGAGTCAGCGTACCGGGAGTTTTGACACCGGAAATGGTGCAATCGATGGCAAAAGACCCAATTGTGTTTGCAATGGCCAATCCCATTCCCGAAATTCAGCCAGAATTAATTCACAAACATGTCGCCGTCATCGCCACTGGTCGCAGTGATTACCCGAATCAAATCAATAACGTTTTAGCTTTTCCTGGAGTATTTCGTGGTGCTTTAGATTGTCGGGCACAGGCAATTACCACCACAATGTACTTAGAAGCCGCAACTGCCATCGCTTCTTTAGTGAATTCTTCAGACTTGAATCGAGAACACATTATTCCTTCAGTGTTTGATCCACGCGTTGTGACTGCGGTTGCTGCTGCTGTGCAAAGCGCCGCGCGTCAAGAAGGTATTGCTCGGAATTAGAGGGAGTGGGGATGGGGGAGTGG
>NZ_JACKZU010000150.1:0-18531 GCF_014222165.1 Nostoc sp. 2RC | reverse complement strand
CCCCAATAGTTTTAATGCACTAATGCGATCGCTCTTTTGGTCAACGTTTCAGCAGTCAAGCCATTAAAGGCCATCAACTCTCCAGCACTGGCTGTAGTTTCGCCACGTCTCCACGCAAAAGTATCGCGCTTGGCTGTACTCCGTAACAAAATTGGTTCTAGCATTGCAGGTGCGCCACCAGTTACAGCAATTAGCGCATCGCCATCAAATAATTCGGCAAATTTTCCATCATCTAAGAAATCGCCATCAGGTTCGGAACAAGTATCCCAAGCAGTATCATAAAGACGATATAAACGTCTGGGGTTAATCACAGAAACTATCTTTGCACCAATACCTTCATTTTCTAAAAAAGTAGCGGCTTCAAATACTGGCATTAATGTCATATCGCCAATGACAGCAAATACAACTTGTTTATCGCCAGGAACCTCATGCAATACCACTGCGCCATCTTTTAAACCTTGGCGACTTTGTTCTAAAGTAATACGAATTGGCAATGGTGATTTACTTGCAGTAATTACAATTCCCTTATTTTTAGTTTGCAATGCCCAGTCATAACAAACTTGGATACTGTTAGCATCGGGGGGAAATAATGGAAAAACATTGCCATTTCGCATCATGGAAGCAAAATAAGCTTCAATTTCTGGACGTTGGTGAGTCCAACCGTTACGCCCTTGCTCTAATGCACCGGCTGTAAATAAAGTAATAGTAGAGGGAGTTTGACGGCGCAATTCTGCCATTGCTTGGGTGACGGTTTGCCAAATTGGTAATCCGTTGATGGCAAAAGATTCGTAGGAACACCACAAAGTCCTCGCACCCATTAATGACAAACCAACTGCTAAACCTGCACAAGCATCTTCGCTCAAAGGTTCATAAACTTGTCCGTTTGGGGCTTGATTATATAAATCATCGGTTGTGGGGTGGATGATTTTTAATGCTTGGTTGATATTAGCAATTCCTGATGCTTCGTTACCATCGGCGTTGGTGACCAGGAAATTTTTATCTTTTTGTCCAACAATTCCTACCAATCTTCCCATTGCAGTTGTAGAAACTTTTGGTTCCCCACCCACTGCATATTCTTCTAAAGGTAATTCCCCTAATTCTGGTAATGCTAATTCAAATTCTGTCACCACTGTTTTGGCTGCGGGGCCGCCACCTGCGCGTTCGGCGTTTGTTCTGACTAATTGCCAAGCTGCGGCAGATAAAGCGCGAGTTTTCAGGGCACTGACAATATGCGGTGCATCCAATGTATCTTTAGGATAAAGGTTGTGAGATTTTGCACCCCGCGCGTGGACTCCTGCACCTTTTAATTGTTTAATAATAAAAACAGTAAGCTTGCCACCCAATGCCGATCGCGCTGCTTTATCTACACCCTCAAGTACTGCTTGGGTAAATTCCAAACGCTTTGCAAAGGAAAAAGCCGTACTATCAACATAATCACCGGATTGATTTTGGTCGTCAAAATCCTTAGCATCCACTAACACCACTTCATCAAAACCATTACCTTGCCAATATGCTTGCATTTGTTGGTTAGTTTTGAGAGAAACCATGCTGTGGTGTTCTTGGCTGTAACCATTCCACACTAATATCGGCAAGAAATTAGTAGCAGCAGGATAAGCAGTATGGAAATGTGCAATTCCACTTACAATATAAGGCTCACCCAATCCGCCATCGCCCACTGTGAAGGGAAATAACTTATCTTTGTGCAGCAGTGCAGCCGCCATTGCAAAGTGTTGTCCTTGTCCCAAAGGCCCCGCAGGTGCAAGAATACCAGGTATGTAACCAGAAAGGTGTCCTAAAAGACCGTGCTTTTCCCGGAAGCGATCGCGCAATTGTTGGACTGTATAAATTCCCATGTCCTCTAGCGATCGATCCAAGAACATGGCACTATAAAATCCAGGGGCATGGTGTCCCACTTCCGTAATAATGTTCTTGTATCCCAGCATGACAAGAGATGCATAAGCTTCCGCTTGGCTGGCGAATCCGCCGGGATGTCCAGAGGCTTTACTACCAGTAATTTGTAAAGTTAGATAGCGTAGGGCATCAGCAGCGAGCAAAGTTTGATATACTGCTGCTTTGTCTGTGGGAGATGCGATGGCCACATTGCCCGATTCTATCGCAGGGGTGGCACCGTAAGTTTCAAAATCTGGTAGTGCTTCGCCAAAATATTGAATTCCTTCAGAAAAATTGGGAAGCGCTGAAGATGCCTTTGGGGTGATTGCGGTCATGCTGAGTACCTTATGACGATGAAATAAAACTGTAGATGCTCTTTGAATTCAACAAAAATTTTACATCGTTTGATGTTGTAACAGTTTATTGCTTTTTTGCAACGTTAGGATAAGTAGTTTAAATGGTTTGCCAACGAAAAATTACGTTAGTTTAGGCAATAAAAATATTTTTAAGTGGCAAAAAAATAGTAGAACATAATAGAAGGCTCGCTTCTTAAAGCCGGATCAACCCAAGGGTTTTCGCCCAATTGTAGCTACTGTTGTGTAGTAGTACGCCCATGCTGACGGGTCATCTGCCACAGCGATGTATCGGTCTATATCAGCTTGCAAACACACACCAGTTGCAATGTAGCGTTCTGCCAAATGCTGTGCCGACATCTTCATAATTTGGGAGATGCGTGACCTACCATTTGCAAAAGGTAGGTAGGTTTCAACGATGATTTTCTCAGACCCAAGCTGCTGGAAAATTTGAGGTAAGCGGCTCCCAAAACAAGGATCAATACCCATTGACTCATACATTGTCAAGATTGCTTTATTAACGCGATTAACTGACTCTTTGTCAGGGTGAGCGACTACCTTGGATGTCTCGAAATCTGGCTCCTCAATAACTAGCCAACCCCCTGGCTTAAGAGATTGCCAAATGTTTTCAATAGCCTTTTTCCAATCGCGGATGTGCAGTAATACGTAACGAGCATGGCATACATCGAAGCACGAGGTATCCAGCTTTTTTTTTGCAATGTCTAGACACCGTACTTCAACGTTAGGTAGGTTTGTATTTTTGATAAAACGTGTATCAATATCTACTGCTACTACTTTTCCTTGAACACTCACCTGTTCCGCCATCCAACTCATTATCGAGCCCATACCTGCACCAACCTCAAGGGCTGACCATCCTGCTGCAATACCAATTTGAGAAAGCCTGCGACACGAATCAGGGTCGAACTCATCCTGGATTGCAGATAGCCGGATATGTTCTGTATCATGCTGATTGTCTTGAAAAACATAGTTTTGCGATGACATAGCAGTATCTCTTTTGAATGTGTTTTGTTTTATCTTATGCTCCTTTTTAGAATGCTGGAGATGATGCTTACTGTTTGATTTAGTCAAAGTTGTTAGAAGTTAATTTAACTCGCCAAATTTAGGACTCCACCAACCTTTTTGTGTAGAAAAATAAGCTACTTGTTGATGTTTTTTGTCTTGGCGGGATTGGGGGTTAGAACAACGTAGCATTGTTTTGTTTTGTCCTTCTTTAATGTAGCTGTATTCTTCTAATGGTTTTTTACATACTGGACAAGAGTATGAAGTTAGTTTCGTTGCAGCCTTGGGAAGACTTTCTTCCTTAGATACTTTGTTGCGCGGTACTTCCCAAGTTTTGCTTAAGTCGCTCCAAAAAAGCACGATGTTTTCACAGCCGCTAACACATTTGAGGAAGTATTTCTTTTTGACTTTGGTACTCTTAATTTTAGCTAGAAAATTTTGGCATTCAGGGCAGCGAGTTTTGGATGTTTCATATTTGCGTTCTGCTGTGGGTGACGCTTTGTTTGCAGATGTTGTGTTTGCAGCCACAGTTTTGGCTTTTGCTAAAGCTGGGGCAAAGTATTCTTGATTCCAGGTGCTTAAATATTGTTGCCAGCCTTGTTTACCAATGGCGATCGCATCTAAAGCATCTTCCATCTTAGCGGTGAATTCCGCTTCTAGTAAATCCGGCAAGGCTTTTTGTAAAAATGCATCAACTTCTAAACCCAAAGCCGTTGGTTGCAGACTATCTTTGGTTAACTGCACATAATCGCGCTTTTTCAAGGTGGCGACGGTGGGAGCATAGGTACTAGGACGACCAATACCTTTGCGTTCCATTAGTTGTACTAGTTTTGGTTCGCTGTATCGAGGCGGTGGTTGCGTTCGTTTCTTTTCATGCTGTGCATCTTTTAATGTTAGTATCTGCCCCTGTTGCAACTGTGGTATCACTGTATCTTTACTGAGATTATTCCAGTACCGGGCATAACCGTAGAACTCAATTACTTGTCCATTACAAAGCCACAGCAGATTTCCAGATTGAGTAATTACTTGGGTTTTGCGGAGTTGGGCGGCACGACATTGAGAAGCGATCGCCCGTTTCCAAATCATCACGTATAAATTAAAGTCATCGGCTGGCAATTCTACTCGTAATTCTGCTGAAGGACGGAAAACATCTGTTGGCCTGATGGCTTCATGTGCTTCTTGAGCAGATTTAGCACTGCGATGTTTAGCTAAGGACTGCGGTACATTCTGCGGGTCATTTTGTTCTAGCCATTGACGCGCACTGGCACAAAATTCAGGACTCAACATCACTGAATCTGTTCGCATATATGTAATTAACCCCGCTTCATAAAGCTTTTGGGCAACTTGCATGGTTTTGTCTGGAGAAAATCTCAGCTTGGAACCAGCTGCTTGTTGCAGAGTAGAAGTTGTGAATGGAGGAGGTGGTTGGCGATGAACTATTTTCCCTTCAAACTTAATAACTTGATGGGGATGGCGGCGTGCTTCGGCAACTAACCTGTTTGCTTCTGCTTCCGAGAGAATACGCTTACTTTCTGGTGCTTGTGTAGTATTTGTGGCTGCATCGTCATCAGCTTCAGCTTTTTGTTCTGGTGTGTCTGCCTCAGAATTAACTGTTCCTTTGTAGAAAGCCCGAAATCCTTCGGCATAATCTACCCAAACACTCCAGTAGTCTTGGGGTACAAATGTTTGAATTTCTTGTTCGCGTTGACAAATCAAGTGTAATGTGGCGCTTTGCACTCGGCCGACGCTTTTTGCCCCGTTCTTTAATGCCCAAACTAAGGGACTTCCTTTATAGCCCACTAACTTATCTAAACAATCACGGCACTGTCCCGCACCTACCAAGTTTAAATCTAGTTTTCTGGGTTTGGCGATCGCTTCTCGCACAGCTGATGCTGTAATTTCTGTATAAATTACTCGTTTTGGTTCCTTTAATCCCAGCACTTCTTTGATATGCCAAGCAATTGTTTCTCCCTCCCGGTCTGGGTCAGTGGCGATGACAACTTCATCAACTTGTTTAACTGCGGCTTTTAGTTTCTGAATAGTTTCCTTTGCTCGTTGGTCGCGGGGAATATAATTGCACTTAATCCGACTACCATCCATACTGAAGCCCAGTGAATCTTCTCCTTCATTGCTAAGTTCGCGGATATGGCCGCAGCTAGCGAGAACTTTCCATTCAGAACCCAGGATTTGACTGAGTTTTTTGACTTTTCCGGGAGATTCTACCACAAGGAGGCGTTTGGGCATAGCACCTGCGTTGAATAGTCCTGAGATATTGCCAGTGGCGATCGCACTAAGCAATCACATATTTTAGTATAAAGGTACTATATTAATTGGCTTATTTAAAAATTGTTACACTGAGCTAAAGTTTGTTCTTAAAAGAAGAAATATGCCGTAATTCTCAGTAATTACTCATATTTATATTAATTATCCCAGAAAGTGCCTCATAAATTACGAATACAAACACTAAAAGCCCATAAACACCCACCACTAATGCAGAACCCGCAAGTTAGTAGGTAAAGAAAGAAATAAGAACTCAAAAAATTTGGTACAGCCTCATAAAAAAACTGTGCAAAAGCTTTTAATTAATCTATTGTATGAAAAGATTCTATCCATCCTGTATTGGAGAGTAATACCATGTTAACTAGTTTAGTGAAAGGTATGATAGAACACACTCCCATAAAAAAATGGGAGTATGTGGATCGACAATTAGAGGTACGCAGAAAACGCAAAAGAATAGAATTCATAAAACAATTTTTGCCGAAAAATGGAATTGGTGCGGAACTAGGAGTATTCAAAGGTCATCTGTCCCCCACTCTTCTCAAATATGCCCAGCCACAAAAATTGCACCTCGTCGATCCTTGGTATTTCTTGTCAAATCGTTGGGAATGGGCAAACGGTAATCAAAGTACAGTTGATGCTTTAATAACAATTCTGCAAACCTTCAAAAAAGAAATTGAAGATGGACGTATTTTGATACATGTGGGCGACGATCTTCAAGTAGTTGCCACATTTCCCGATGGATATTTTGATTGGGTTTACATCGATACATCTCATCAATACGAACATACTAAACAGGAATTGCATTTACTAGAGAGCAAAGTCAAAGAGGATGGTATAATAGCAGGCGATGATTGGCAGCCAGACCCAAATCGTAGGCATTATGGAGTTTATCAAGCTGTAAATGAGTTTGTGAGTTCAGGGAAATATACTCTCATATACTCCGACAACGAAAATAGGCAATGGGCAATCAAAAAAAGCTAACAAGCTGCTAAGAATAGTTCTAATATGCTTCATTGCATCCGTTGAGCTTCGTCGTTATGCTAGCCAGTGCAGCTAACCATCAAAAAGGTTTGAAAAAAGGATGATGAAATATAAAAGGCGGGGATTAAATTAACCAAGTTTCTTTGCCATTTTGTTCCAAATACTTTAGAGCAATTTCTCAATATTCTCGTTTTTTACCACCGGATAAAAACATCTTCCTTGATTTCAAACCGTTTTTTCTAATGACGTATACTAATGCTAATGTTAAGTTTGGGGTTCGTTGCTCAAACGCCACTGTTTAGGGAACTCCAAAAAATAAATCATTCCGATTTAGGTCGTTGACTGTTCAGTGTTCACTGCTAACTGTTAACGGTCAACGGTCAACAGTCTTCTATGGAATATTTTTTTACTTGGAAGCCCCTTACAACATTAATTAGTATTGATAAATGACAACATGATTCAACTCAACCAGTTTTTAAAGTTGGTGGGTATAGCCCCAACCGGAGGGCAAGCCAAACTGATGATTATTGATGGTAACGTTAAAGTCAATGGCACAATTGAAACGCGGCGAAGACGGCAATTACTGTCAACCGACCAAGTAACAGTGGCAGGAAAAACTTTTAAAGTCGGTGATGTCATTGAATAATTAACAATAGTTACAAAAAACCCGGTCATTTTGATGGCCGGGTTTTTAGCTATGTCAATTAATTAGGGAACTCCATAAATAAATTATTCCGGTTCAGGTCGTTGACTGTTGAGAGTCAATAGTCAATAGTCAACGGTTAACTATCTTCTATGGAATATTTTTTTACTTGGAAGTCCCTTTATCAATTAAATGAGGTAGAGTAATTTATTCACAACTGCTTAAATCGTAGGCTGTTACAGATTAATTTTGACAACTTTATTCCTTTCTTTCTCAGCTTTAGGCAGTGTCAAGCTCAAAATACCATCTTTATATTCAGCAGTCACTTTGGTATTTTGAACTCTAGCAGTTAAAGGAATTACACGTTGAAATTGACCGTAATAAAATTCGCTCTTAATAGTACCTTTTTGTTCAATTTGATGCTCAGATTTACGTTCGCCACTAATGTGAACAGCATCTTCTGTTACTTGAATGTCCAGGTCTTTAGTTGACATTCCTGGTAGTTCTAGTTTTAGATAAATAGCATCTTCAGTTTCTTGTAATTCCGCAGCCGGAACTCTGACTAAGTTTCTGTCAAAGGAATTAGATGGTGTTATAGTCTCTTCAAACAAATTGTTAATTTGACGTTGTAGAGTATCGATTTCTCTCCAAGGATTCCAACGAACTACTGCCATAACTCTTCCTCTCATTAATTAGCTTTTGTTTATTTGCTTTTGCACTTGTCTGTGTGCTTACTTTTGATATTATTTCGAGTTTAAAATGCTGTAAATTCGGTTATTATCACCAAGAAAATGAGGATTACCGCACCAAGTTAAGCATGAAAAAAGATTACGGTTTACTCTACTTGTTCAGTTCGGTAAACCAGAACGACTAATACAAGAATCCTATTTTATTTTTGAACAAAATTCCGTATAATTTACTCTTTTATAACCCTGTTGCCTATTGCCCATTGCCTATTGACCAGAGGCGCAGCGTCTCCGTGTCCCTGTGTCAGCCTCAATCATCCATTCAGCAACCCCAATTATTTACTGTTCTATCAAATTAACCTTGTTAAGTTACTCAGCAGGTGCAGTTCTCACCTGATATTGTGACACCCCAAAGGAGTATAGAAACTTTGCTGAGGCTTTCTTCAGAATCTCCTCTGTTTATTGTATTAATTATTATTAGCTTTCTAGTAGTAACTTTTTCAACTTGGTTATCATCTCAACCATTTATTTTCAGACCTTTTGGACTGAATGATATTATACAAATACTGACACTGCCATTATTTATATCTTTGTTGCTAGAGCGTTCTTTAGAAGTTTTTAT
Organism: Nostoc sp. 2RC; assembly: GCF_014222165.1. Lineage (NCBI taxonomy): Bacteria > Bacillati > Cyanobacteriota > Cyanophyceae > Nostocales > Nostocaceae > Nostoc > Nostoc sp. 2RC. Next base: position 10,056 of record NZ_JACKZU010000150.1, on the reverse strand, counting down.
AACTACTTGGCGCAGTTCAATTGTCGAAGAATTAGATATTGATATTCAACGACAAAAAATTCTCATTGATGAAAAATTAAAACTAGTCAAAGAGCAAAATCAACAAAGTAACATTGTTGGCTTTCAATCTAACCAAGCCAGTATTCTCCCGCCAGAAGGAATGAGCTTAGAACAACAAATTATCCAAAATTTCATCCAGAGCCAAGAAGAAGTATTATTAGTAGCCAAACCAGAAATTGATGATTTAACTGTCAAAGAACGCCAAAGAGCAGCCTATAAAGCCGATACGCGAACAATTGCCCTCTGGACATCCCTTTTATTTGGTCTTTTAATCAGTGCTATAGGTATTCGTTCAATCGAACCATTGGTAATTATCGATGCAAACAATCAAATACAGTTAGTTATTTTTCGTACTTTAGATACCTTATTAACAGGAGGATTAATTGCAGGAGGTAGCGAGGGAATTCATCAGATAATACAGGTTTTCATCAACTTTATGGAAGCCACATCTCAGCAAATCAAAGATAAGAGATTGCTTTAAAAAGATTGTTAATTGTTGACTGTTGACTGTTGACTGGAAACCTCTGAATTTATTCTCCTTGTCTCCCCACCTCCCCCCACTGTCATAAAAAATACCACAGTCTGTGGATTCTCCTGAGCCACCATATGTTTGGAATAATACAATTTGTAGGGGTGGACTATGTACCCCTAATTTTTTTTGTAAAATACAATAGACTTCTTGCAAAAGTAGGGAAAAGGATAAAAAACCTTTTCCCTTTAACCTTTTTCTTTTTCCACACCTCTATTACAAAACTATTTTTGCAAGATTTCTAATACATCAACTTAAATTTAGTAGCGAAGGAACCAAAAGCATGGTTGTATATAGTCCTCAAGCCATCCGTCATCTATTAATTGGACTGGGATATTTAGCTCCTGAAATCGATCCTAATCCCGATGCTCAATTTGCTCCTTGGAAGCGAAATAATAACCCTTTAACGGACGATCCCACCGAAGAAGCCATTAAAAAGTTTCAAAAACAGTATCCACAAAAACTTGTAGTTAATGGTAACGCTGATGCACAAACTAGAGAAGTAATAGAGGATATAATCAAAGGGCTTCAAAATAGATTGAAGTTTCACGGTTTTGCAACCAATACTGAAATTCCTGCGGATCAGCCTTTTTATGGGCCAGCCACTTATAAAGCAGTAAAGAAATTTCAAAAATCTCAAGGTTTAACTGAAAATGGTATTGCTAATGTTGAACAGCGTCAAATTCTCCAACAACCAACTCTAACGCCAAATAAACCCCAGCCTCAGCCTCAAACCAAGTTGATAGACTTGTGCTTGCAATTCAAAAAGAACCCTCAAAATCCTTCTTATATTGCAGCCCTAAATAACTTACAACAAAATCTACCCAAGGATGTTTTACAAAAGGTTACTAATAAATGGAGAGGAACAAACGATCAAAATCCTGAACTTGTAAAGCTGACAAATGTATTTACTTATTATGATGAAAACAATTTCAATCATCGTGATGCACTTAATCACTTACAAAGTCAGATAACCCCAGCCATTTATAAAGAATTTATTGCTATCTGGAATAAAAAGTAAACAAATAAGTGGTTAACAGTTAACTGTTAACCACCACAATTATTTATGTAATTTAGAGGATGTTTGAAAAGTCATAATTAATGTATACAATATTTTTTATCTCACCCTAACCTTGTAAAGGGGAGGTAACTTCACGTATAAATCCTCACTATAACGAACAATTAATACCGGGTGGGCTAGCAAATATTTTCATTCGTAGTCAAAGAAGACACTGGCTGTATATCAAGCTGTTGCCTTTGTGTTACTTTTATCTGACAATCTGAAAATAAGCGTCAATTACACATCAGATTGGAGGATTTAACCCATGACTTTCAATCCTACACCCACAATTCGTCTTGGGTTAGTATCCCAGCAAAGGTAAGCGAATGAAATACGATATATTTTTTTTAGCAGTCCTTTTAGGAATTACAGGCTTGCGAGCTATTGTGTTATCGTTTTTTTCTACTTCTGCGGAATCTACTGCTACTGTAACTAGCATTATCAAACCTGTAGAAGTAAAAACGACTCTGAGCAAGAAACCATTAAGTTTGGGTAAAATCTCCTTGAATGGTGCGTTGGAAGCGGTAGAAACCGTTACAACTACAAGCCGTGTTATAGGACAGATTAAAACTTTGCCAGTGCAAGAAGGCGACAGAGTTAAAGCAGGTCAAATCATTGCCATTATTGATGTCAAAGATATCCAGACACAACGCAATCAAACATCGGCTGTGATTTCCCAAGCCCAGGCAAGTGTAACAGTTGCCACTGCTGCTGAAACTCAAGCCCTAGTAAATGAGACTCAAACTTTAGCACAACTCAATCAAGCAAAGGTTCATCAACAAGAAGCCGAAGCCAAATTGCAGGAAGCACAAGCACAACTAGCTGACGCTCAGTTAAATCAACAACGCATGGCTATGCTGCGAAAAGAAGGTGCAGTCAGCCAATTACAACTAGATACAGCCAATACACAGCTGGCATTAATTGATGCTCGCATTCAACAGGCAAAAGCTGGAATTGAACAAGCCAAGGGGGAAATTGAGCAAGCCAAAACTGCCGTGAAACAGGCAAACTTCCAAGTCCAGCAAGCACGAGCAGGAGTAAAGGAGGCGCGTTTCCAAGTCCAGCAAGCACGAGCAGAAGTAAAGCCAACGATCGCTAATCTAAACCGCAGCATTGTTAAAGCTCCATTTGCTGGAGTCGTCACTAAGAAACATACAAAAGTAGGTGCAATGGCAGGTTTTGGACAACCTTTAGTGACATTGAAAAGTAGCGATCGCTTGCTGTTTAGTGTTGTAGTACCCGAATCAATGAAGTCTTTGGTAAAACAAGGAGATGAAGTACAAGTGCAGCTAGATGCTCTTAAAGGTTCTGTGCGCGGACAAGTAAATCAAATTATTCCTTCTGCAAACCCCAACAGTCGTAGTTTTACTGCCAAAATAGCCCTTAAAAAAACCACAAATTTAATGCCAGGAATGTTGGGACGCATAAAACTGCCCCCTGAAGTCACTCAGTGATGATAATTTCCCTGAGTGCTTTCGTGAAACGAAGTCAGTTAGAAGGACTTTATGTAGTTGGTGCAAATAACATTGTTCAATATGGATAGAAACGAACAACAAATTCTTCATTCATGGATACTAAATGCCAAATTATGGACGCGTGTAGTTCGCGAACAACTTCTTGAAAGTCGTGCTTTAGTCACAGATAAAGCAATTGTAGAAGCTGTGATTCAACTTGAACCGCAAACCTTTTTAGACATCGGATGTGGAGAAGGATGGTTGTGCCGCGAACTGTTCCGTCGCGGTTTTGATGGCTGGGGAGTTGACGCCATTGCCGAACTTGTGGAATCAGCACGAAGCCTTGGTGATGTCCGTTTTGCTGTATCTTCCTACTCAGGTTTGCCATCACAGAAATTTGGCAACATTAACCAGTTTGACTGCTTTATTTGCAATTTTTCACTGCTTGGAGAATGTGCTGTGACGGAGATAGCTCAGGCAGGTGAAAGTTTGTTAGTCGATAAGGGAAAAATAATTATTCAAACACTTCATCCTTTGATGGCTTGCGGTGATTATCCATACACTGATGGCTGGCGTCAAACATCTTGGCAAGGAATCGGATTAGAGTCATTTCATCCTGCTCCTTGGTATTTTAGAACAATTGAATCATGGATTGGTGAGTTTCATCAAAAAAATTACCGTTTGCTGAAGTTAATAGAACCCTGTCACCCAAAGACTAAAAAACCAGTTTCAATTTTATTTATCTTTGAACGACAATATGGCGATCGCCTTTAAAAGATGTTTCTAAAGGTAGACTTTAATTAACATTAATCAGCAAATGAAGATAATATTTCTTTTTCCTTTAATGGGCATCCCATTTAGATAAATTTTCCTAGAATTATCTATAGTGTTAATCTTTTGATTGCTAATATTAGTCTGGTTTGAATCTTCATCTGCATTTTTGGGTTTTTTCAAAGTTTCAGTGACATTGATGATATAACCACAGGGATAACCATCATAAGCTTGACAATACCCCCCTACTAAAGTTTCTGCCTGAGCGGTGGTCATGTCTTGCAGAAATAATTCTACATCTGTCCCTTGCAAATCTGAATCTATTATCTTATTCATTTAATCAATCTCCCGTATCACCCATTTATAAAAGCACTTGAGAATTCTGAAATCCTACCCAAGTTCTAAATTTAAATCTCGCCACTTATAGCAAGGGACTGGTGAACGGGCGTTGTTTAGGGTTCAGTTAATAACTTTTGCTACTTTTATGATTTTTTTAATTGTTCCAAATAAGCGGTAAGTTTCATCATAATACTGTTACAACTTTGTTAAGAAAAGTTACAAGTCTCTTAACACAAGGAAATATCTCGTATGGTAGCTACACTTGACAATCATGGAAAACATCAGGTTGTAATCATTGGTGGAGGCTTTGGTGGACTGTACACAGCGAAGCATCTTGCAAAAGCTAATGTGAATGTTACCCTCATCGATAAACGTAACTTTCATCTATTTCAACCGCTTTTATATCAAGTAGCGACAGGTACGCTATCACCTGCTGATATTTCCTCACCATTGCGAGCTGTATTTAGCAAAAGTAAGAATACACAAGTATTGCTGGGAGAAGTAAATGATATCGATCCCAAAGCACAGCAAGTAATCATGGGCGATAAAGCAATACCTTACGATACATTAATTATTGCTACAGGTGTTAACCATTCTTACTTTGGTAAAGATAACTGGAAAGATTTAGCTCCTGGCTTGAAAACTGTTGAAGATGCAATAGAAATGCGCCGACGAATATTTTCAGCATTTGAAGCAGCAGAAAAAGAAACCGATCCCGAAAAACGCCGTGCTTTGTTGACTTTTGTGATTGTGGGTGGCGGCCCCACAGGAGTAGAATTAGCAGGTGCCATCGCCGAATTGGCATACAAAACTCTCAAAGAAGATTTCCGCAACATCAACACATCAGAAGCGAAAATTTTACTATTACAAGGAGCCGAGCGCGTTCTTCCACACATTTCACCAGATTTATCAGAAGTAGCAGCAAAATCCTTGGAAAAGTTGGGTGTGATTATCCAAACTAACACCAGGGTGACAAATATTGAAAATAATATAGTCACCTTCAAGCAAGGTGATGAAGTAACAGCAATTGCCTCAAAAACTATATTATGGGCAGCAGGTGTTCAAGGTTCAGCAATGGCGAAAGTCCTAGCAGAACGTACAGGTGTAGAGTGCGATCGCTCCGGACGTGTAATTGTAGAACCAGACTTGACTATCAAGGGTTATCAAAACATTTTTGTAGTCGGAGATTTAGGTAACTTCTCCCATCAAGATGGTAACCCCCTACCAGGCGTTGCACCCGTAGCCAAACAAGAAGGAGAGTATGTAGCTAGACTTATCCAAAAACGTCTTCAGGGTCAAACTTTGCCAGCATTTCATTACAACCATGTGGGTAGTTTGGCAATGATTGGACAAAATTTAGCTATTGTAGATTTAGGCTTCCTCAAACTTACAGGTTTCCTGGCTTGGGTCTTTTGGCTAATAGTTCATATCTACTTCTTAATCGAGTTTGACACTAAATTACTAGTAGTATTTCAGTGGGCATGGAATTACATTACTCGTAATCGTCGCTCTAGATTGATTACAGGTAGAGAAGCTTATGTAGAAGCAAAAACTGTTAACAACATAACCCAAATTGCTAACTAAGTTGAAGGAGTTTTAAAAGTTATTGGTTGTAATTTTAATTGCATTGTTTCCCCCCTTAGTCTTCCCCGATAAAGGGGGAAACAAGAAAAATCCGCTTACCTCAGGCCACTTGCTACCCTACAGGAACGCTTCCGGCGAACAAGTCGGGCGTTACCCCCAAGGGTGCAGTGGCTCTCCAATAGGCCTGTTACAAAAGTGTTGTTTGCAAGAGTTGGGAAAAGGGATGCATCTTTATTGGGGAAGGGGACAATACAAAACCTTTACCCGTCAACGGTTAACAGTCAACAGTCAACAACCCTAATATGTAATATTTCACAAATTATTTGGGATTGCTACAGTTTTTTATTGTAAAGTTATTTTTTATTAGATTGCGCTGTCTGTTCGTTTCACCTCATTAATATTCACACTATGAATATCGACCGATTACAAGAACTCAAACAAAAACTGACTATTGAAACAGATTTGTCCCAGATATGGTTATTTTATATGGATCATTTTGCGGATTATCCAGAATTTACCCAACTGGGTGAGCCTAGATCTAATCAATATTTAGATAGTGTTATCCACAAAACTTGTCAGCAAATGTTTGGCAGAACAGTCAAGATTACTAACTTTCTGCCGATTTACATTGCAAAATATCATTTATTTCATGGCCCCTTCCAAGTTGAACGACGTATTGGGGGTGTGATTTATTTCGAGGATATAAAAATTGGATTAATTGCAGTGTCGGCAGATTATCCTCCTACCGATGTGGTTAAATATTCACGTTTTACTGAGGTAATTCAATTATCTTCACCTAACGATCTCAATTGAATCAGCTGAATTTTCTGTTGCTCGTAAACAGTTCCCTATTTATGCTCAAGATGACCGAAATAGCTCAATCACACTTGGCTTAGTTACTTTTCCCATTGCATTACGCGGTAATTCTTCAACTATCAAAATTTGAGTCGGCACTTTATAGACAGCCAATTGCTGTTTTGCCCAACTCCTGAGGGATTCTAATGTCAAAGTTTGTGAGCCTTGCAATAATAATGCCGCACAGACTCGCTCACCCCATTCTATGTCTGCAATTCCCACCACTGCACATTCTTGAATATCTGGATGGGTTCTTAGGACTTCTTCAATTTCTAAAGCTGAAACTTTATATCCCCCGGTTTTGATGATATCTACACTCATCCGTCCCAAAATGCGGTAGTTGCCATTCTCAAGTATGGCTAGATCTCCAGTACAAAACCAGCCATTTTGGAAGCCTTTGGCGGTTGCTTGGGGATTTTCCCAATATTCTAAAAATACTGTCGGCCCTTTGACTTGAATTTCTCCTGGGGTTTCTGGTGGAACTAATCCATTTTCATCAACTAATCTCACTTCCACTTGAGGTAAAGGCTTTCCCACATATCCTGGTAAGCGTTCACCATGTAAAGGATTTGATAGCACCATACCAGTTTCCGTCATTCCATAACGCTCTAGGAGAAAATGTCCACTAATGGTTTGCCACTTTTCTAAAACATGAACTGGTAAAGGTGCTGAGCCAGAAACCATCAGGCGCATTTTTTCACAGCCTGCTGACATACTTTTTTGCTGTTTGCTGTTTGCCTTTTCCCAAGCAGCAATCAGCTTCACATATATGGTGGGTACTGCCATAAATAAAGTCAAGTCACCTTCACAAATTCGATTCCACACAACTTCGGCATCAAACTTACTCAACATGTGACACTGTGCCCCAGCCCATAAAGCACAAGTTAATATATTGACAATTCCATGAATATGATGTAATGGCAGTACATGTAAAATACGATCGCTTGATGTCCATTCCCAAGCGGTAACCAAGCTAGTGACTTGGGCTTGAATATTTTCATGGGTTGTAACCACACCTTTGGGTTTCCCGGTTGTACCACTGGTGTAGAGAATTAAGGCGCGTCTGGCGATATCTATTTCTGGGAGGTTACCAATATGAGATGGTAGGGCTTGTGAAGTGAGAATAAATCGTAAATTTTGCGATTGGGCGATCGCTTGCAATGTATCCTCAAAATCAGGATGGGCAATAATAATCGATGCTCCACAATTTGTAATCACATACTCTAATTCTGGTCGCGGGTGGGAAACACACAAAGGTACTGCTACACCACCTGCACGCCAAATTCCCCATTGAGTTGCTACATACTCAAATCCCGGTGGGATGAGAAAAGCAACTCGCTCCTCGTGTAAATCATCTGCATTTTCCACAAGATTTGTGGCAATTTGACCTGAAGTATAGAGTAGATCTCGATAAGTAAAAACGCCTTGGGTTGTAACGATCGCTATTTTTTCGTTGTGTTCTTGAGCGCGAGTAATTAATGGGAGATTCACGTTTTTTTATTGATTTAGAGTTGCTTTAATCAAAGCATATAGCAATTTGATATGAGAATTATTCATAAATAAATTACTATTACAGCGCTTTTGAGGTACATCAGGTACACCAATTTCAGGGATAGTTTTTAAACTTTGAATTTGAATCGGTTGCTGTACATCATAAACACCGAATCTGCTGTATGTAGAGGCGTACAGCTGCACGCCTCCATAGCTAATTAGTTGTTTTTCACCTCACGCGCCATATTGATATAGTAATCATCAATTTTTTTGGTATTGGGACGACGGCGGGTAACGGTGGGAGGTTCAGGGGTGGTATTTTGAACCGTTTGATTTTCTTGTTTATTTATACCTCCCGTCTGTTCGGATTCCAAGAAATAATTAGAGCTATTTAATCCGAACACCTTGGTAAAAAAGGCAAAGAAGTTTTTGAGAAAATTCAACAAAGGTTTGAAAACAACAGATAAAAAACCTTCCAAACGAAGGAAGAAATTACGAACAATTTGAGTTAAGGGAAGCATAGTATCATCCTCTATGATTGCCTATTATTATTCTGACTGAATTTTCAAACCAAAATCAAATTACTGCTGTTGCAATCCTAAATAAGCCTTAAACAAAACTTATTGCCTCTTGCCTCTTGCCTCTTAGCAATACTTAAAAACATTGGTTTTTTAGTTTACCAATCAAAGAATTCAAGTTGAGTTGACTAGGCCAGCCTTGCGGGAGATTTGCTGAGTTATATCCCCTATCTCTCAAATCCTTAATAAATTTATTACGGATGTAGGTTGTATCAAAGTTACCCAATCCATTAAAATAAACATCCGTCAAGTGAGCGGGATCTAAAGCCATTTCACCTTTGTATACTCCACCATCATTGGAATCATCCCAACCCCAAGGTGTATTGGCAGAATTTGTACTACAAGTTGGTGTCCCAGCACCACATCCACCACTAGAATCTCCCTTAAAAGTTCCCCAACTAGCAAAAGTGAGAGATGAAGAACTTGGTAATGCAGCTTCATTTAATTGATGTTGCCACATTCCATTGGAGGCAAATACATCTAAGAGTAAGTATTGCACATTGCGATCGTTGCCAGAAGCAGGAACTCCAGTGGTAGTTTTAGAAGGATAGTAAATAATTCCATCTTCATTGCTAGCCCCTTGAAAATCCCCAGCATTAGGCCAGGCTTTTAAACCATGACCTTTAGCTTCTTGAGAAGTCAACGGATGTTGCGAACCACTGTAGCTGCTTGTAGTCAGCGTTCCATCAATATTTTCTGCACCATTTGTTAAGGGACTACCAACTGGTGTATAGGAGTAAAAGTCTCGATGAAATACAGTTACGATTCCTTCAAGTTTGCCAAAAGTTGAGCCATCTTTACGAACAATTGTTAATAAACCTTCTAAATCATTTTCATGTTCTTGGTCAAAGGGAATATCAGTCCAATCTTGAGGATGGAAAAAAGAATAGGTGATGAACCAATGAGTACAACTTTCAACTACAGAATAGTAACCATGAGCATTCAAAGCAAATTGAAAAAGATTATCCCAGTTATTTGTTCCCTGCCAATCATTATCGTAATCAAAGCGCGTGATATAGTCTCCACTATACTTAGTGCTATCAGTATCTTGATAGTGAATTGGAGCATAATACGCAGCTAAATCTAAATCTGTAAGAGATTGGGCAATGGTTTTGAACTGAGTAACACTGCTGAAGAAGATTGCTAAAATTAGCCCGATAGCAACCAAAACAATTCTTTTAAATATCATTTAGACCGCTCTGAGATGCACAACAAAAATTAGAGTAAATGATGATATTTAAGAATTGGTAATGAAGTTGTATACATCAAGTAAAAATTAGAAAGTTAAGCCCTTAAGTAAAGATTTGTTTGATAGTTTTATATTTTGTATATTTA
>NZ_JACKZU010000014.1:0-45875 GCF_014222165.1 Nostoc sp. 2RC | reverse complement strand
TCCCCAGAGGGGGCCCCCCCTTCCCCTTTTCCCAGAATTGTCCCACAATTAAGTCAAACCTCTGCAACTGCGTTGTTGCTTGATAGTTACCGCAATATTTCGCAACAAATCAATCCCAATTAAGCAAGCCTTATCAATGAAAAACCCGCCCTCGAACGCGAGAAAGCGGGTTTTAAGCAGAATGGATTTGTTTTGCTTATATCAAAGAATCATTCAAGACTATTTGGGAAGAAAGCAGCAGGTGAAATATGAAAAAATTTCGCTAGTTCTTCAATGTGTCTAGTTGTTAGTTTACGCTGCTTTTTCAATATGGCCGATATAATAGATTCTGTTTTGAAAATGGGTAGTAAATCTTTTTGACGTAATCCATTTTCTTCTATCAAAACCTGAAGTAAATCTATTCCATAAATATCAGGTATAGGCTCTTGTGCTTGTTCATACTCGTAAACCAGAGTGCCTAAAATATTAAGATAATCTTTTTCATCTAATGTTAATGGGGCACTATCTATCAAAGAATTAATAACTTCTTGAGTAGCAAATAACTCCTCCTCAGTCTTGATGGGACGAGGAGGGAATGCTTGCAACAGTTCAATGTATGTAGGGCGTTTATTTAAACCAAGGGTCATTTTTCCATTTATTTGTATCGTACTCTGCATGAGTTAATACGTTGCGAATAAATACTTTTTGACTTTGATAGTCAATAAAAGTAATAAGCCGATATTTATTTCCTTGAATATTAAAAACCGTAAGTTCACCTACTGAATCGGCAGAGTTGAAAGTTTCACGAACTTGAAGTATATTTTGCCACTTGGCTGATTTTACGGCTTTGTTCCAACCACGTAAACTAGATTCAGCATCAGGATACTTTTGATAAAAAAGTTTTAATGCAGTATTGGAAATTACATGCATAGTAGATGAATTTTTTCAGAATAAATTTCATGAACTGACACCCCGGTAGATAGATTATATTTTCAAGTAATTAAAACTTAGCAAATTGCTAAGTGAATGTCAACAGTTTTTTAATGATTGGGCTTTCGCTTTACCCTTAGTACTTCAATTAAACTCGTGTACATGTTTAATAAAACTTGTATACAGGTATTGACTAAATCTGTATACAAGTTTGGTATGAGGTAAGAAAATTAAAATAATTTTGGCTAAATAGCTAAAACCTTCACCAGACAAAGAATATAACCAAAATGGCACTATGAGTGCGCCCTATTGACGCTCAGCTAGCTGTGAGTAAATTCCAAAATTGCTTGATGTCAAAGGTTTTCGAGCATTTTAATGCAACTGAACTATTCCTCACAATCTCAAAGGTTGCATATTTTGATTTGAGTTCTCCCAACAAGTAATACAGAAGACAATCAAACGATTACCTCAAACCAAATCAAACATCATTTCTCATCTAAATCTAAAGTATATGCCTAACCCAAATTTGACAGACAGTGCAAACAATCCAATTGTATATGCGCCTACGCAGACTAAACCAGCAAACAAATATGCAAATTACTCACAAGGGAGTTTAGCGTTTGATATTTCTGAGGTAGATAACTTCCCCTTGGATAGCGATTACGACCTCACAACCGAGCAAATTCATAACTTTCAGCACGATGGACATTTGTTGGTGCGCGGTGTAGTTTCTCCCAAAGAAATAGCTGTCTATAAACCTGCATTAGTAGAAACGGTTGACCGTTATGACCGAGAACAGCAGGCGATGGAAAAGACTGTTAGCGGTCAAAGTCAAGGATGGCAGTTTGTTGAAAACCTTTACCAACTAGATTTAGTTGCCCAACGCTTTGTTTTAGCTCGTCGGTTTGGCAAGATTGCTGCCGATTTATTAGGAGTTGATACTGTCCGCTTATTCCGCGACCAATCTTATTTCAAAAAACCCGGAGGCGGCAATACACCCTGGCATCAAGATGGTTACTTTATGCCCCTAGATACAACTCAAATAGTCACAATGTGGATTGCTCTGTCGGAGGTTTCCCCAGAAATGGCACCGATGACTTTTGCTACCGGTTCCCACAAACAGGGATATATCGGGGCTTCAATGCCGCTAGATGAGTCAATGGATGAGTTTGAGCAATCCATTATTAAATCGGGATTTCAACTCAAAAATTATGGAGCAATGGCAGCCGGAGATGCAAGTTTCCATTCTGGCTGGACACTGCACAGTTCGCGCAAAAACACAAGCGATCGCACCCGCGAAGCCTTAGTGATTGTTTTTTACGCCGATGGAGCCAGGGTCACGATGCCCCCTGTACCCGCCAATGCTCTACCGCAGGAGCAGTTTGCTGCTGTAATTCGCCAACGCAACTTATCTACCTGTTTGCCAGGATTGAAACCCGGAGACTTGGCTGAAACTTCAATGAATCCAATCGTTTACCAAAGAACTCTGAATTCTGAATTCTGACTTCTGAATTCTTCTTCATTTTCCCATCTCAAACCTAGCAACCGCCGAAACTAATCCGATCGCTTACTCATCTTTGTTTCTGTCATGGTTTACCAACGCACTCATACTTGGCTGTACTCTTTAAAAGACTCTCTGCAACCCCTCAAGCCGCATCTCACCCCCCTAGTCTGTCCAGAAGCGATAGAACAACTCGACTCTGTAAGCAGTTACTTTCCAGATGCGATCGCTTCCACTTATGGCTTTGAATATCGCCTACAACCTTCTGCTCCAGTAGTTGACTTTGCTTTTCAAGTTACCGAAACCGGTCGAGAAATTTTAGCAGGCTTAAACCCCCACACACGTCTGTCGGAGGATTTTAGCAAGCATCCCGTTTGGCAACAAATTCAGAAGTTTTGCGGCGAATGGGCAGATCCGTCTTCCTTACTCCATTACTTCATTAGCGATCTTTGGTTAGAGTTTGATTCAAAGCTCGATGGCGATACTAGTAGTTCGGCAAGTGAACTTGGCGGGGTAAAGGGGAAAGGGCAAAGGGGAAAGGTTTTAAATCCCTTACCCTTTACCCCTTCCCCTTTCCCCAGACCTCAGGGTTCCCAGACTACTAGTACAAATAATATCCCCATACCTGGGTTATTTTTCGGAGTAACTAGCCCACCAGATAATTCAGGAATCTCCTTCAACTACTCTTGGATTTGGGAACAAGCTATGCCTTTATTATTAGGCACACCTTTACCTCCCGCCTTAGAGAAAAAATTCATCGACTGTATCAAGCGGTTGCCTCCCCAAACCAGCATTTTTCAGGTTGGGATGATGTTTTCCCGAACGGTGGAAGCGATAAGACTCTGCCTTGTCGGTTCTCCCTCGGAATTGCTGCCATACTTGAAGGAAATAGGCTGGACGGGACAGCTTGCAGAGGTAGAAAATCTCGTCAACTCCCTTTCTGGCTGCGTTGATGGCATTATCCTCGACCTTGATATTGGCGAACACATTTACCCGCGAATCGGCATTGAAGGAATTTTTCTCACCCGCTATCAAGCCTGCGTAAACGGACAATGGGAATCGCTGCTAGATTATCTCACTTCTCAAGGTTTATGTGCAAAAGAAACCAGGGATGCTTTACTCAAATACTCTGGCTATAGCCTAGTAAAGCGTCTGGGCGATCGCATTTACGTCCGGGGGTTGAACCATATCAAACTCATTTATCAATCAGGGCAACCCCTAGCAAGTAAAATTTATTTTGGTGCAATGCATCAACCCCTCAGTAAAATACCTGGACGTTCTGCTGAGACGGTAAGTACAGAGGACGTAACCAAGCAAGAACGTGGTGACGCAGACACTATCGAATCAGCCGTTACTTTTTTGCTAACTGCACGGAATTCCGAGGGGTGGTGGATTGATTTTCAACTAGCGGCTGGCTTGAGCGATGAATGGGTGACGGGTTATGTGGGAGCGATGTTAGCAAATATACGCGATATCCGTATACCTGAAGCTGTTTCTACAGCTTGGAATCTGCTCAATAGTCGCCGTCATCGCGCTAATGGCAAATGGGGCTACAATCGCTTGCCTCCTGGCGATGCAGATAGTACTGGCTGGGTACTCCAGCTTGCCCATGCTATTGGTGAGAGTAATTCAGAACGGGCGCGTCAAGCAATGCAATCCCTAGCAGCCCATCAGCGGCCGGATGGAGGTATTTGCACCTATGAGAGTGAAGAATCGATTCGGGCTTTTATTCATGCTTCTCCCGAAATCGGATTTGCGGGTTGGTGCGGTTCGCATACTTGCGTGAGTGCGGCAATTGCAGCTCTGCCCGAATACCGCTTTCAGCTTCAAGATTATTTGCGATCGACTCAGCAAAATGATGGTAGCTGGCTGGCTTACTGGTGGCAAGACCCCGAATATGTAACGGCTCTAGCAGCTGAGGCGATCGCCGCTTGTTATCCAAATTCTGATTGTATTACCAACGCCGTGGCGTGGGGAATGAACCGCCTCAATTCCCAAGGATTTGTCGCAACTAGCGATCGCCCCTCTGGTTCGCCATTTGCCACAGCTTGGTGCTTGCGACTGCTGATACTGAGACGGCAAGATACCGCAGTACAAGCAGCGATCGCCAAGGCAACTGATTGGTTACTAGCACAGCAACAGCCCAATGGTTCTTGGATTTCCTCAGCCCGGTTGCAAGTTCCATTACCGGATGACCTAAATCCCAATCAGTTTAACCAGTGGATTTACCACGGCACGATTCAAGGCAGTTTAGTGTTTGACAAGCATTGTGTCTTTACCACTGCCACAGTATTACAAGCTCTACATCGTAGTTTATAAGGAAAATTAAGATGAACGCAGTTATTTCTAGTATCTCTACACAGCAGTTGCCTGCGATCGCCAACCCCGTTATTTCCACAGCCCAGTTGCAAAGCATCGTTAGCCGAGCTAGCAATCTGTTTGAACGACTCGATCCAAAGATGTTCTCACCCTCCCCCGAAACAGATGAAAAACTCTTGCAATCGCGTCTTGATACTTGGTGTCAGACAGTAGCAAAAGGGAATTTCGAGCATTTTCAACAATACTTGCAATGGGATGGGCTGAATTTAGAAACAGCAAAAAGCGCGATCGCACCTGTATGTTTGCGCCACGATGCTCCCCTGCCCAACTGGGCAAAGACGCTCTCAGCTGTTCTCAATCTTGCCTTTTCTCAAGCAGCAACAAATCCCGAAACAACGACTTCACAGCACTTTTTGATTCCCCAGTCTCCCCTCCCCTTTGAAGAGATTCTCGCCCCATTCGTTATATTTGCTCAACAAAAACTGATTGCTAGAACTGGCGAGTCTTATCAGAGATTAACCCATGAGGTTCATGGCGTATTTGAACGTAGCTTGCTCGGTCAGCTAATTGACATCGCCACACAGCCTTTACAAATAGCTTTTACCAGTTGGCGAGTCGCTCAACAATCCTCTTTTACTCGTCTACTGACGCAGACACAAGAACTGCAAAGCCGCAACCTCTATATCCGGTTTGTTCGGGAAATGTTGCAGGGCAAACTAACTTCTTTTTTTGTAGAATATGCTGCTCTAGCTAGGTTACTGGCTACGACAACCGAGCTTTGGGTAGAATCCCAGCTAGAATTTATCCATCACTTAGACGCAGACTGGTCAGAAATTGCAGAGAAATTTAACAACGGTTTACCTCTCGGTCAGGTGACATCGGTGCAGCCTCTCCGATCTGACCCCCATCGCGGCAGACGTTCTGTAATTACACTGAAAATTGAGCCAAATTTGCGCTTAGTTTACAAACCCAAGCATTTAGGCGTTGAACAGGCGTACAATCAGTTTTTGACTTGGTTAAACGAACAGGGTTCTCCTCTGCCTCTAAAAACCTTGCAAGTAATTAACCGCGATAGTCACGGCTGGGTGGAGTTTGTCACCTCCCAAGCCTGTGAAGATATAGCCCAAATCAAACGCCATTACCAACGGGCAGGAATGTTGCTCTGTTTGGTTTACGTGCTAGATGCTACTGATTGTCACTACGAAAATATTATTGCCTCTGGAGAACATCCAGTTCTAATTGATACCGAAACTGTGATGCAGCATCGACCGAAAAACGAGTCATGGGCAAACCTACAGACTGCTCAACAACTCGCATTCCATCGCGTAGATAATTCCGTGATGCGTACTGCTCTATTACCTGTCTGGCATCCAGCATCCAATGGTAACTCAGGCTTTGATTTTAGCGGGTTAGGCAGCCATAACCAAGAGACTAGGCATTATAAAGGACTCCAGTGGTCTAGTGTAAATACAGACAAGATGGCTTTAAATCAAAAGTTGCTAGCGATCGATCCATTTTTAGCTCACGTGCCAACCTTAAATGGACAACCTGCCAATTTATCAGACTGGATTGAGGCAGTGGTGGAAGGATTTGAGCAGATGTATCGCTTCTTGCAAGAGAAACAAGACCTGCTACTCTCCCCAAATAGCCTGCTGTGGACAATGGCAAAACAGCTTGTTCGCTTTGTGTTTCGCCCCACAAACACTTATTCGAGAATCTTAAAAAAACTCCATAGTTCGGAGTATTTGCGGGATGGAGTTGACCGCAGTATTGCATTGGAAATCCTTAAGTTGACAGCAGCAGGCGCAACTGAAAAACCAAAATTCTGGCCTCTTCTCCAGTCTGAACGCCAACAAATGGAGCAGTTGGATGTTCCTTTTTTCTCAATTTATCCTGATACAGATGTGTTGGAGTTATCACCAGATAGTCGCGTTGAGGGATTTTTCCAAGGTTCTAGCTTTGAGTTAGTACTAGAGCGCATCAAGAACCTGAGCAAATCCGACTTGGCGATACAAGTTGATTTTATCCGCAACACTCTATATTTGAGAATGGTTCCCGGTCAAGAGATTGCTGCACCTGAAAAACCTGCCAATCAAACTTCTCTAAGGGTGCAGCAATCATCTGAGGTGATGCTCGATGAGTCAGATTTGGTTGCTGAGGTAATGGCAATTGCCCGTAGATTACAGGAGCGAGCAATTTACGCTCCTGATGGATCTGTAACTTGGCTTGCTCCTCAGTTTATCGCTCAACAACAGCGATTCCAATTTCAACCCACTGAACTCGGCCTTTTTGATGGCAAATTAGGAATTGCATTATTTCTGGCGGCGGTAGAGCATATTAAAAAAGATGGAGAGTTTCGAGAACTGTGTTTGGGAGCGTTGCAGGAGTTTCGTCAGGCGTTATCCAAAATTGAACAGCCAAAAGGTGAATTCTCGAACCTGAATCTTGGCTTATCAACTGGACTGGGAGGATGGATTTACAGCCTGACTAAAATCGGTCAATTTCTCAATGACGATCGCTTGCTTGCAGATGCTCTAAATTTGGCATACTCGATAGTGCCAGAGGCAATTACTAGCGATCGCAGTTTGGATATCGCTGGCGGTACAGCAGGTACGCTTTTAAGTTTATTGGCATTGTACCAAGTTGTTGGCGACCCAATTGTGCTAGAACGCGCCTGCTTGATTGGTCGTCATTTATTAGCCCAAAGTTTAATAACTTCTAACGGCAGAGCTTGGAAAACGCTGGATGGTGGATTGTTAACGGGCTTTTCCCACGGAGCAGCCGGAATTGCCTACGCCCTGCTGAAACTGGCACAAGTGACGAATGATGCTGAGTTTCGGGCGGCTGCCGCAGAAGCGATCGCCTACGAACAAAATATATTTTTACCAGAGGTAGGCAACTGGCCGGATCTCAGGGACTTTTCTAAATTTCTCCAAGCAACTGCCAAATCCGAATCTTCTTCACTGATGTCTAGTTGGTGTCACGGTGCAACAGGTATCGGTTTAGCCCGCCTTGGTGGACTGCCAATGTTAGAAACTGAAGCAATTCATCAAGATATTCAAGTGGCAATTAAAACTACCCAAAAGCAACTCACCCAGAAACAAGGGATAGTAAACCAGCTATGCTGCGGTCAGATGGGACAGATTGAATTACTGCTATGTGCAGCCAACCGATTGGGAAAACCAGATTTATTGACAAATGCCAAAGTCCATGCTTTACAAATTGTGCAGCAAGCAAGACACAAAGGGTATTATCTCGAACCCGCCCTACACTCAAGCGTATACGTTCCTGGTTTGTTCCGTGGGGAGGTTGGTATTGGTTATACTTTGCTGCGCCTGACTCATCTGGAACAACTGCCTTCAATTCTGTTATGGGAATAGCAGCTTTTGAATTTACCGCGACGCGATACGTAGGATCGCGTCGCGGTAAGCTACCATTTCACGGCATATTGTAATGTTGATAGGGTCTTGGGTAGTATGCCATGATTGCGGGTCAAGGCTATATTTCCCGCTACCGAGAAAAAACGAAATTCTTGAAACCCAAAAAAATCAAGGCGAATGGCTGATTGTGAGCTAATCCACACAGTAAGCTTCAGATCCACAGGGAAGTACTATCGCCGCTTAAGGAAGATATATAGTATATAAGTACTAAGTTGAGATGATACCTATGAGTAAAAGAAAAACTCTGGCGATAATTGTCGAAAACTTTTGTCAGAGGATGTTTTAAACAGTCGAAATTAGTCAAAAATCATGCTAGTCATCCGATTGTAATACGAATCATGACAAGATGAATGAATGTCTTTGAGGTTTCAGGTAGTCTTTTATAATCCTTTATTTAGATTAAAAAATTGGTGAATTTGACGAAATAATTAGGTTTTCAGCCGATGATGTTGGAAAGAGCGATCGCTCTATGCGTTTATCCAAAACTAGGTAATGGAAAATCAGATTATACAGTAATTTTGTGTCTATTAACTGAAATTTAGTAATAGTTACCTACTTTGAGGGTGTAATGTCTAAAGCAAGTATGGGTGAAAACTGGTTTTTAAAGCTAGGGATGGTTGCGGTTAATGTCAGACATTTAGATTGGTTACTTACATTAGGAATAGCGATCGCATTTCACCCAAATATCGCCATTGGACAAATCACCCCAGATACAACATTACCGAATAATAGCAATGTAAATACACTAAATAACATTACAAATATTACTGGTGGCACGCAAGCAGGAACTAATCTATTTCACAGTTTCAGCGAATTTTCTGTTCTCAAAGATACTACAGCTTACTTTAATAATCCTCCAGATATTCAAAATATTATTAGTCGAGTTACAGGTGGTTCGCAATCAAAAATAGACGGAATTTTGCGGGCGAACGCTACAGCAAATTTATTTTTAATTAATCCTAACGGCATTATTTTTGGAGAAAATGCCCGCTTAGATATTGGTGGTTCATTTATTGCTAGCACAGCAAGTAGCATTAAATTTGCTAATGGTTTTGAGTTCAGTGCTACAACTCCTGAATCTACACCTTTACTAACGATAAATACACCCATTGGCTTGCAATATAAAGTCAATCCAGCCACTATTGAGGTCAAAGGCGACGGTCAAGGTGTAAGGCTCACAGATGAATTGATTGATACAACAAATGCACTGCGAGTGCCAGCTAATCAAACTTTAGCCCTGGTGGGTGGCGATATTTTCTTAGAGGGAGCAACGCTAAAAACAGCAGGAGGAAGGATAGAGTTGGGCAGTGTAGGGGATAACAGTCTAGTTAGTCTCACACCGATAACTAAAGGTTTTGCCTTGAGCTACGATGGAGTGCAAAACTTTGGCAATATTCAACTATCAAAACTTTCAGCGGTAGATGCCAGTGGCGCAGGTAGCGGTGACATCCAAATCCAGGGTAGGCGTGTCACCATAGCCGATGGTTCCCAGATAGAAGCAAGTACTCTGTTAGAAGAACAAGGTGGAAATTTAGTAGTCAATGCTACTGAATTAGTAGAGCTAATTAGTACATCTGCTGATGGTTACTTTTCCAGCGGCTTGCTTGCTTCTGCTTACTCAACCGGGGATGTCGGAAACTTGACAATTAATACTCAAAATTTGGTAGTGCGTGATGGGGCACAAGTAAGTACAGCCACATTTGGTACGGGTAAGGGCGCTTCTTTAACTGTCAATGCTCAAGATGTGCAACTGATTGGTACTACTGCCGATGGTCTTTTTCCCAGTGGCTTATTTGTTTCTACACAATCAACAGGAGATGCCGGAGACTTGACAATTAATACCCAAAATTTGCTGGCGATCGATGGGGCACAGGTAGCTGTATATACATCTGGTGCAGGTAAGGCGGGTTCTTTAACTGTCAATGCTAAAGATGTACAAATGATTGGTACTGTCAATAGTCAGTTTCCCAGTGGCTTGTTCAATTATGCTTACTCAACCGGGGATGCGGGAGACTTGAGGATTAATACCCAAAATTTGCTTGTGCGCGATGGAGCCAATGTTGCTACGCAGACATATAGTGCAGGTAAGACAGGTTCTATAACTGTCAATGCTGAAGATATACAACTAATTGGTAGGAGTCCAAATGGTGACTTTGCCAGTGACTTATCTGTTAACGCTGGTTTAGGGTCAACTGGGGATGCTGGAAATTTGACGATTAATACCCAACGTTTGCTCGTGCGGGATGGGGCATACGTTGATGCCAGCATATACGGTACAGGTAAGGGTGGTTCTTTAACTATCACTGCTAATGATATACAACTGATTGGTACTTCTACTGATGGTCGCTTTAGGAGTGGCTTGTTTACTCAAGCTTATTCAGGAATAACTGGGGATGCCGGAAACTTGACAATTAATACCCAACGTTTGCTTGTGCTAGATGGCGCACAAATAGATGCAGAGACATATGGTACAGGCAAGGGGGGTTTTTTGAATGTCACTGCTAAAGATGTACAACTGATTGGTACTTCTAGTAATGGTTACTTTCCTAGCGGCTTGTTGACTTCTACTCTCTCAACCGGAGATGCAGGAAACTTGACTATTAATACCCAACAGTTGCTTGTGCGGGATGGGGCACTGATAAATACCAGCACATCGGGTACAGGTAAAGGAGGTTCTTTAACTGTCACTGCTAACGATGTGCAACTGATTGGTGAGTCTAGTGATGGTTATTTTAAGAGCCGTTTATTTACTACTGCTGCCGTTGGAACAACTGGCAATGCGGGAGATTTGACAATTAATACTCAATATTTGCTGGTACGGGATGGTGCATTTGTTGATGCCAGTACACAAGGTACAGGTAAAGGAGGTTCTTTAACTGTCAATGCTCAAGATGTGCAACTGATTGGTGTCTCTAGTGATGGGCGCTCTGGCAGTGGTTTGAATACATCTGCTCAGTTAGGGTCAACTGGGGATGCTGGAGACTTGACAATTAATACTCAACAGTTGCTCGTGGGCGATGGGGCACAGGTGGGTGCAACCACATCGGGCGTAGGCAAGGGAGGTTCTTTAACTGTCAATGCCAAAGATGTGCAACTGATTGGTACTACTGCTGATAGTCGGTTTCCCAGTGGCTTGTTTACTACTGCTTACACAGGAGCAACTGGGGATGCAAAGTTTTTGACAATTAATACCCAACAATTGCTTATACGTGATGGGGCAAAAATCAGCGCCGGAACACAGAGTGCAGGTAAAGGGGGTTCTTTAACTGTCAATGCTCAAGATGTGCAATTGATTGGTACGTCTGCTGATGGTAGTTCTAGTAGTGGCTTGTTTGCTTCTACTGAATCAACTGGGGATGCAGGAGATTTAAAGATTAGTAGCGATAAATTACTCGTTCAAGACGGGGCGATAATCACTGTCAGAAGCTCAGGTAAAGGAATTGCAGGGAATTTAAATATTGATGCTGACTTTATCCGTTTGAACAACAAGGCTTCTGTTGATGCTAATACCCAGGCTGTCAACACTGACCCGACTCAAGAACAAGCTACTATTACTTTACGCTCTCAAAATTTACTATTGCTTCGTAATAGTAACATCACCACTAATGCTTCTGGAGAAAATGTCATCGGTGGCAATATCAATATTAATACTGATTTTTTAGTTGCATCTGACAATAGTGATATTAGTGCTAATTCTGCTGACTTTCGAGGTGGTCAGGTGATAATCAATGCCAAAGGAGTATTTGGTACTCAATTTCGTGATGTACTCACCCCAAATAGCGATATCACTGCCACAGGAGCTAATCAGCAGTTGAATGGTACAGTGCAACTCAATACGCCACAACAAGATCCCACAAATGGTTTAGAGGAATTGCCACTAGAAGTAGTGGATGCCTCACAATTAATTAACCAAAACTTCTGTGCCAAAAGAGGTAATAGTAGCTTCACCATCGTTGGACGTGGTGGTTTACCTTCTTCCCCCAACACTGTACTTAACAATAATACAGTTTGGGAAGATTGGCGAGTCATTGCTGTGCCAACACAAGCAGCAGAGTACAGCAGTAAAAGAGATATTGAGAAAAATTCAGCATCCACTACACAGATTGTAGAAGCTCAGGGGTGGGTAGTGAATGCTAAAGGTGAAGTGATACTGACAGCTGCTGCACCGACTCCAAGACCCCACAGCTTGAGGAATTTACTTCAAGGGGCGACAAGCGAGTTAAAGTGCTTGCTGTATAAGCAGCATTGATAAGTGATATCAGGTTCGGTTAAAGACCTGTAGTTAGGACTGATATCATGTCCGCATAATTAGTTATGATTCCCACAGTATTGCACCCCAAAGAGCCAAAGCTACGCTTTGTCTCCCCTCAGAGCCTGCGGGGAGGGGATTAAGGGGTGGGGTTTTTCGGGTTTAATAAGTAATCAAGCGGACATGATATTAACTGTGAACCGTCAACAGTTAACACTCTTCTATGGAATATTTTTGTATTTGCAAGTCTCTAATTGTGTCTGGGTCTTTCTCTCAAGGATGCTAAACCTTTAAATTGAGGGAAGAAGTCACCGGAGCATTTTGAGAATGCAAGTTACAGTTGAACAACTCAAGCAAATACCACTGCTTTCTGGGCTGGAACTACAACAGCTTTTGGCATTACAAGCTCATGCGATGGTCAAGCAATATTTCCCAGGAGAAATCATTTTACATGAGGGTGACCCTTTGCCTGGTCAACTTTTTGCCGTTCTAGGTGGCAGAATTGAAATCAAAAAAATAGCAGCTACGGGCAAAGAAACGATTCTGCGAACACTACCAGCCGGAGAAATATTTGCTGCAACGGCGCTGTTAGAAAATGGCTTTGCGCCAGCAACGGT
Organism: Nostoc sp. 2RC; assembly: GCF_014222165.1. Lineage (NCBI taxonomy): Bacteria > Bacillati > Cyanobacteriota > Cyanophyceae > Nostocales > Nostocaceae > Nostoc > Nostoc sp. 2RC. The sequence continues at coordinate 32,840 of NZ_JACKZU010000014.1, read as the reverse complement.
AGTAGCACAGCAGAACTGCAAAATTCTGATGCTGGAGCGTACTGCTTTACTAGCACTAATTCACCATACTCCAGAAGTGGCTTTGCGGATTATTGCAGTTTTGACAGAGCGTCTCCAGCATCTACATCAAACGGTGCATGGATTAGTTTCAGAACGCGCAATTGTGCGTTTAGCGCAATACCTGAAGTTCTCAGCACTTACAGAAGGAACGGAAGTAACTGAACAGGGAGAATTGTTGCGATCGCGTTTACCATATTATCAAATTGCTCGTAGCATTGGAATTACTTATGAAGAGTGTGTAAGATTGTTCAAGCAAATCCAGTCGAGCGTCCGCTATCATCGAGGCGGAAAAATTTTGGTATTAGACCGAGCGAAGTTAGATGCTCTCGCCCAAGGTGAATATACAATTACTTAAATAATTTTTAATTGACTATGTGTGAAAGTAATTCATACTTTCAATCAGCAACGCCTTTATTTTTCATGGTTGACTTAATAATTTCAAGTTTCAATCCCTAATAGGGATTAAGAAAAATTGTAACATCCACCTTTCCTAATAAATGAATCGGCTATTTTTGTTTCAATCCCTAATAGGGATTAAGAAAAATTGTAACTCAAAGCTGCTAAGGATTTACAAAATGTTGAGTCTGTACGTTTCAATCCCTAATAGGGATTAAGAAAAATTGTAACGCTCGCCGTCCATTAGTGTTGAATCTGCCACTACCGTTTCAATCCCTAATAGGGATTAAGAAAAATTGTAACCACTTCATTTGCACTTAGTTGTAGTTACTAAAGATGTTTCAATCCCTAATAGGGATTAAGAAAAATTGTAACCCCAATGCGTTCGCCTTTGATGGTGAGGTGGAACTAAGGGGTTTCAATCCCTAATAGGGATTAAGAAAAATTGTAACCTTTAAGTCTCTGGTTTCACAGCTAGACTTCCAAAAAGCCTCTCTTGTTTCAATCCCTAATAGGGATTAAGAAAAATTGTAACGCTTAGGGAAGTCGTTGAAGAGATGGTCAAGCAGTTTCAATCCCTAATAGGGATTAAGAAAAATTGTAACCTACAGGCACTACTGCACTTCACCAATCACCTGCGTTTCAATCCCTAATAGGGATTAAGAAAAATTGTAACGCGGGTGAGCGCAAGCTGTTACAAAAGATAGAGCAAGTTTCAATCCCTAATAGGGATTAAGAAAAATTGTAACCCTGATAAATATGAAATTTTTGCTTCAAATCCACGCAGTTTCAATCCCTAATAGGGATTAAGAAAAATTGTAACTCCAGACGTTGAGTATCCGCGTGAAGAATTAGATCCGTTTCAATCCCTAATAGGGATTAAGAAAAATTGTAACAGTCGATAAATATGTTGGTGCGCTCAACCAATGTTTCAATCCCTAATAGGGATTAAGAAAAATTGTAACCAAAGCGTGCTGAAACTATTGCTCGTACCGAGTTGTTTCAATCCCTAATAGGGATTAAGAAAAATTGTAACTCGGTAGTAATACTGCTAAATCTAGCGCAAAACGTTTCAATCCCTAATAGGGATTAAGAAAAATTGTAACCTTGCACAATAGCCTGTACTGTATTGGCTCCTTCTTGGTTTCAATCCCTAATAGGGATTAAGAAAAATTGTAACCAGAGTATCTATGTTGATACGGGTTACTCATCATTTGTGTTTCAATCCCTAATAGGGATTAAGAAAAATTGTAACCTTTGTAAATCCTGCCGTCGTCTGCCTGTACTAAAAGTTTCAATCCCTAATAGGGATTAAGAAAAATTGTAACCGCCAAAGCCTTAAAGCTAATGTGTATTTGGTTTTCAAGGTTCAGTTGCGCGGATGGGTCAATTGTATCACCAGAAAATTTCAATTGATTGACACTAAATCGCTGAAATGCTTTCTGGGCAGGATGCGCGGGTGATTTTGATTTACTTTTGCTTGAAAGGTTTGTGCTGAGAGGAACACAGAGATTTTTGTCAAAGGTTGATTTTCTACACCTACCCATCCGCGCATTTGGATAAAAATTTTGTGGTGTTTGCTGGTCTTTTCACTTTTGACTATGGGCGCTCATCTAACTTTACCTGAGGGTATGCAGTTGCATGAAAAGCGATACAAAAGTTTGCAGCGAACAATTCAGAATATTTATTGCGATCGCCAAGTCATGTTAGATTAAATTTGATTGTTTCGTCAAAACACAAAATTCACAAATAACAATCAAAAAACTCCCTCATCTCCTTCATCCCTCTTATCTCTTCATCTTTGGAACGAAAAAACGAGCTAAAAGTTAAATTTTTTGAAAAACATGTGCATCAACACACCCATTTTGACGAGGCTGTATGCCTTACCAGCTAAAAGTTAGAACCCTAATTGCATATCATTGCCAAAGTAAAAGTTAAAAAAATATGAATTGCATTTTTAGCCCAAAAAAAATGATATGTTGGATACAGAATTGAATTTCGCACGTATCTGGAGTAGTACGACATATTCTGCTCCAGTTTTTCCCCCAAATTCCTTAGTCTTTGTTGCTTTTGACGGGATTTGAGGAGAATTTGAGTACACATTTAAATAACTCCAATTGAGTTTCAAGTGAATCAAAATGCTTGCAGGAAGCAAGTTTTGGCTGAGTACAAAAAAATCCTGAACCCCCATCTCTAAACACTAGAACCCCCATCTCTAAACACTAGAACCCCTACCCGAAAAATTTTTTTTTAATTCTTGTAAAGCTCAAAGAATTAGAGTTTTTCCTATTTGAGTACAAGCTTAATAAATCCAATAAATTCTATCCTAGATAAACGCGTTCCCTGGGTCAAATACGGCTGATATAAATCTTATATCGCCAATTACTTAACGCTCCTACACAAAAAGGCAGCGAAGAGTAAGTGGAGGGATGACATAGCACCATGCCCCAAATAAATAGAAGTCGTGGCTGCAAGCACAATTCTCCCAAGAACCGAACGTTGACACACACCAGCCCAAAATCACAGCCCAAAATCAAATATCTACCGCCTGCCCTACTTGATAACAAGTCGCCTAAACCTAAGCGTTTGCAGGCAGTGTACCAGCCACGACTTCAATTTCCGGGCATAGAGAGTAGCCACTGCATCTCCCACAGTGGCAGCCAAGTCCACCGATCCTTTTGCGAAATTCAATGACACCACCGTCTACACGACTCGTCACCTCCCCCGCCACGGACTCGACAACAACCCAAGCAAAATCCGGTGGTTGCGGCTGCGATAGCAGTACCACCGTGGAAATGGACGAAAAACTCCAAGAACGCATTGCTCAACATCCCTGCTACAGCGAAGACGCCCATCACCATTACGCCCGGATGCACGTTGCAGTTGCTCCTGCCTGTAACATTCAATGCAACTATTGTAACCGCAAATATGATTGTGCCAACGAAAGCCGTCCTGGAGTAGTTAGCGAGTTGCTGACACCAGAAGAAGCAGCACACAAAACTCTGGTAATTGCAGGCAAGATTCCCCAAATGACAGTTTTGGGAATTGCTGGCCCTGGCGACCCACTAGCCAACCCAGAAAAGACTTTCCGCACATTTGAGTTAATTGCACAGCAAGCACCAGATATTAAACTTTGTTTATCTACTAACGGTTTAATGCTCTCGGAATACATCGATCGCATTAAACAGTTAAATATAGATCACGTGACGATCACCATCAACATGGTAGATCCAGAAATCGGTGCTAAGATTTACCCCTGGGTTCACTACAAACGCAAACGTTACAGAGGCATCGAAGGGGCAAAACTGCTGCACGAAAAGCAGATGGAAGGATTGCAAGCCTTAAAAGAAGCTGATATCTTGTGTAAAGTCAACTCCGTAATGATTCCCGGAATTAACGACAAACACTTGATTGAAGTCAATCGCGTCATTCGTGAAAAAGGTGCATTCCTGCATAACATCATGCCCTTGATTTCTGCACCAGAACACGGCACACACTTTGGTTTAATCGGTCAACGCGGCCCCACACCCAAAGAACTTAAAGAACTCCAAGACAGCTGCTCCGGTAACATGAAAATGATGCGTCACTGTCGCCAGTGCCGTGCCGATGCAGTGGGATTATTGGGAGAAGACCGCAGCCAGGAATTTACCAAAGATAAATTCTTGGAAATGGCCCCAGAATATAACCTAGAAATGCGCCAAGAAGTTCACGAAGGTATTGAGAAATTTAAACAAGAAATTAAAGCAGCCAAAGAAAAGGCACTAGCTGGCAAAAAAGTTGCCAACAACCCCAAAATCTTAGTTGCAGTAGCAACCAAAGGTGGCGGTTTAGTTAACCAGCACTTCGGTCACGCCAAAGAATTCCAAATTTACGAAGTAGATGGTAATGAAGTTCGCTTTATCAGTCATCGCAAAATCGATCAATATTGCCAAGGTGGATACGGCGAAGAAGCTTCCTTTGAGCATATTATGAAAGTGATCGCAGATTGCAAAGCAGTTTTAGTTTCCAAAATTGGTAACTGCCCCAAAGAAAAATTGCAAGAAGCTGGAATAGAGACTGTTGAAGCTTACGACGTAATTGAGAAGGTTGCTTTGGAGTTTTACGAACAATGGAATAGGGAATAGGGAATAGGGCATGGGGCATAGGGAGATGAAGGAGTGTGGGGAAAATAACTATTAACTCTTGACTCCTAACTCCTAACTCCTAACTTAGCACTCACCATACCCAATACCCAATGCCCAATGCCCAATGCCCCATGCCCAATGCCCCATCTACAAAAAGGAGAATAATCATGGCTTACAAAATCACTAGCCAATGTATTTCCTGTGATTTGTGTCTGTCTGTATGTCCTACCGGTGCAATCAAAATAGTTGATGGCGATCGCTGGATAGATCCCGAACTTTGCACAAACTGTGTTGGTAGCATTCATACAGTGCCTCAGTGTAAAGCTGGTTGTCCCACCTGCGACGGTTGCGTGAAACAGCCTGCTGATTATTGGGAAGGCTGGTTTGCCAATTACAATCGCGTCCTTGCAAAATTAACTAATAAACAAGATTACTGGGAACGTTGGTTTAACTGCTATTCTCAGAAGTACTCTGAACAATTACAAAAACGTCAACCCCGCACAATGGGAGTAGAAGCCTAATAAGATAATTCGTAATTCGTAATGCAAAATTCAACTCAAAAATTACGAATTGTTGAAGCTTAAAAGTTAAAGGGTAACGGGTATCAGGTTAGAGGGTCAAAAGATTGGTAATTATCCCTCATTCCCTATTCCCCACATTGCTAATTATTCTGATATCAAATTACAAACAATGGAAAAGAACTGCATCTATCTCGATAATAATGCTACTACCAAGGTAGATCCGCAAGTTGTAGAGGCAATGCTGCCTTACCTGACGGACTTTTACGGCAATCCCTCTAGTATGCATACCTTTGGCGGACAACTTGCCAAAGGCGTGAAAACAGCCAGAGAACAATTAGCAGCCTTGTTGGGAGCCGATGAGTCAGAGATTGTCTATACTAGCTGCGGAACTGAGGGAGATAACGCCGCCATTCGCGCTGCATTGTTAGCGCAACCAGAAAAGCGACACATTATTACTACCCAAGTAGAACATCCAGCAGTACTGAATGTCTGCAAACAATTGGAAACCCAAGGTTACAACGTTACCTACCTTTCGGTGAATAATCAAGGGCAGTTGGATCTCAATGAACTAGAAGCTTCCTTGACTGGTAACACGGCGTTGGTAACAATTATGTACGCCAACAACGAAACCGGTACGGTTTTCCCCATTGAGCAGATTGGGTTACGAGTAAAAGAGCATGGCGCTCTCTTCCACGTTGATGCAGTGCAAGCAGTGGGTAAAATTCCCATGAATATGAAGAATAGCACTGTGGATATGTTAACGCTGTCTGGTCACAAGCTACACGCACCCAAAGGCATTGGTGCTTTGTATGTGCGGCGCGGTGTCAGATTCCGTCCTTTGTTGCTTGGCGGACACCAAGAACGCGGACGCAGGGCGGGAACAGAGAATGTTCCGGGAATTATTGGCTTGGGTAAAGCTGCGGAACTAGAACTGTTACACTTAGAAGAAGCGACAAAAAGAGAAAGAAGGCTGCGCGATCGCCTAGAACAAACTTTACTCGCCACCATTCCCGATTGTGTAGTTAATGGTGACCCTACGCAGAGATTACCCAACACCACCAATATCGGCTTCAAGTACATCGAAGGTGAAGCAATTCTACTGTTATTGAACAAATTCGGTATCTGTGCCTCATCTGGTTCTGCCTGTACCTCTGGTTCCCTGGAACCTTCCCACGTCCTCCGGGCAATGGGCTTACCCTACACCACCTTGCATGGTTCCATCCGCTTCAGCCTTTCTCGCTACACCACAGAAGCTGAAATCGATAAAGTTATCGAAGTCATGCCCGGTATTGTAGAACGTCTACGCGCCCTCTCACCCTTCAAAAATGACGACGCAGGTTGGTTGCAAGGACAAGAACAAGCACTGGCACATCGTTAGGGACTGGGGACTAGGAATTTTAGATTTTGGATTTGCGATTTTGAATTGGAATTCAATCTAAAATCCAAAATCCAAAATCCAAAATTGAATTGCCCAATCCTCCAATCTAAAATCCAAAATCTAAAATCTAAAATCGCTCATGTGGGACTACACAGATAAAGTATTAGAACTGTTTTACAATCCCCAAAACCAGGGGGAAATTGAAGAAGTTAGCGAACCTGGTGTTAAGGTTGCAACGGGGGAAGTCGGTAGCATTGCTTGTGGTGATGCTCTGAGATTGCACCTCAAGGTTGAGGTAGAATCTGATAAGATTCTGGATGCTCGTTTTCAAACCTTTGGCTGCACAAGTGCGATCGCTTCTTCTAGTGCATTAACCGAAATGGTCAAAGGTTTGACTTTAGATGAAGCTTTGAAAGTGTCCAACAAAGACATTGCAGATTACTTGGGTGGTTTACCAGAAGCCAAAATGCACTGCTCTGTTATGGGACAAGAAGCTTTAGAAGCAGCAATCTATAATTATCGTGGCATTCCTTTAGATAGCCACGATGACGATGATGAAGGCGCATTAGTTTGTAGCTGTTTTGGTATTAGCGAATCCAAGATTCGTCGCGTGATTTTAGAAAATAATCTCACTGATGCCGAACAAGTAACAAATTATGTAAAAGCTGGTGGCGGATGCGGTTCCTGTCTGGCGAATATTGATGATATTATTAAATCAGTCAGACAAGAAGCAATCGCACCGGATCTCAACAATTACGGCGTCAAAGTTGCCACAGAAATTGTTACTTCTAAAGAGCGATCGCTAACCAACGTTCAAAAAATTGCCCTCATTCAAAAAGTTCTCGACGAAGAAGTTAGACCCGTTTTAATTGCAGACGGAGGAGATGTAGAACTGTATGATGTAGAAGGCGATCGCGTGAAAGTAATTTTGCAAGGTGCTTGTGGTTCTTGCTCCAGTAGCACAGCAACCTTGAAAATTGCGATCGAAGCCAGATTACAAGATCGTGTCAGCAAAAACCTTGTAGTCGAAGCAGTTTAGAAATTCCTGTAGAGTTTACGTACTCTACAAATACGCCCGAATAAGCATCAGCTAACAACAAAAAGTAGGATTGGACTTGAATAATTGTCTCCACTCAATGTTTCATACCAATTCGTCAACAGAAAGTTCCAGATTGAAATGAGCAAATCTAAATCAAATCTAACTTTCTTCATTACGAATTACGAATTGGTATCAGTCCTACTAACAACAGCATATAGGCGAAAATAGTCAAGCGCCTAATTGCAAATTCCGTCATTCAACTCGCTTCAAAGGAGACAAACATGAGTACATTGTACGAAAAAATTGGCGGAAAACCTACTATTGAGAAAGTAGTAGATGAGCTTCACAAACGCATTCTTGCAGATAACAGCCTCAAGGGTTTTTTCGCTAACACAGACATGGTAAAGCAACGTAATCATCAGATTACTTTCTTTTCTCAAATATTTGAAGGGCCAAAGGAATACGGCGGCCGTGCGATGGACAAAACCCACACAGGTATGGCACTACAACAGTCACACTTCGATGCGATCGTCAAACACCTGAGTGAATCAATGGCTGTAGCTGGAGTATCCGCAGATGATACAAAAGCTGCACTAGATCGCGTCTCAAACTTGAAACCCGCTATTTTGAACAAATAATCGGACTTAAACATTAATTGTTGACGAATATTTAGGTCAATTCCTACTAAGTTTTGGAAGCTGAAACACATGACGACGTATTTGTAAATTGCGTAATCTCTTAGTCATTAGTCAAATGACTAATGACTAGGACAAAAGACAAATTACCAATAATTATTTAAGCTTACAAACGTCCGGATTTCTCAGTGGAATTAATCCAAAATCCAAAATCTAAAATCTAAAATTGCCTGTCCAAAAGAAAACAAATTTAACGAGGAAGTATATGCAGGTACTTATTTATGTTTTTACTGTGGAGCGATCGCCACCAGCGATGTTCTACAAACCCTCACAGCCATAGCTCCGACAGGCGTGAGATCCTCAAACAAAAAAGACCCACCAACCAACCAATTGCAGGAAAACAAGAACAATGACTGACGAAAATATTAGACAGATAGCTTTCTACGGTAAAGGTGGTATCGGTAAATCTACCACCTCCCAAAACACCCTCGCAGCTATGGCAGAAATGGGTCAGCGCATCATGATTGTGGGTTGCGACCCCAAAGCTGACTCCACCCGTTTGATGCTCCACAGTAAAGCTCAAACCACAGTTCTTCACCTAGCTGCTGAACGTGGTGCAGTAGAAGATTTAGAACTCGAAGAAGTAATGCTCACCGGTTTCCGTGGTGTTAAGTGCGTGGAGTCTGGTGGTCCAGAACCCGGTGTAGGTTGCGCCGGTCGTGGTATCATCACCGCCATTAACTTCTTGGAAGAAGCTGGTGCTTACCAAGACCTAGACTTCGTATCTTACGACGTATTGGGTGACGTTGTGTGCGGTGGTTTTGCTATGCCTATCCGTGAAGGTAAAGCACAAGAAATCTACATCGTTACATCTGGTGAAATGATGGCGATGTACGCTGCTAACAACATCGCTCGTGGTATTTTGAAATATGCTCACTCCGGTGGCGTGCGTTTGGGTGGTTTGATTTGTAACAGCCGTAAAGTTGACCGGGAAATCGAATTGATCGAAACTTTGGCTGAACGTTTGAACACTCAAATGATTCACTTCGTACCCCGCGACAACATCGTTCAACACGCAGAATTACGCCGGATGACTGTTAACGAATACGCACCCGACAGCGCACAAGGTAACGAATACCGCGCACTAGCTAAGAAGATCATCAACAACGACAAGCTCACAATCCCCACACCAATCGAAATGGATGAGCTAGAAGCATTGTTGGTTGAATTCGGTATTCTTGATGATGATACCAAGCACGCAGACATCATCGGTAAAACCGCTGCTGAAGCACCTGTTAAGTAAACTCTGATGTAGAAAAAGGGAAAGGAAACAATTGCATAATTTACCTTTTACCTTCTTTCTACCGATTACCTGTATCCCCCAAGGGGACTGCAAGTCCCCAACCCCACAGGGGACGAAGTTCCCCTTCCTATCCCCGTTCCTTAGGAGCTAGAGAGGCAAAAATGACTCCTCCAGAAAATCAAAACATCATCGAAGAAAGAAAAGAACTAATTAAGGAAGTACTAAGCGCTTATCCCGAAAAAGCAGCTAAAAAACGGGAAAAGCACCTAAACGTATACGAAGAAGGTAAGAGCGATTGCGGCGTTAAATCTAACATCAAATCTCTTCCTGGTGTAATGACCGCTCGTGGTTGTGCTTACGCCGGTTCTAAAGGTGTGGTTTGGGGCCCTATTAAGGACATGATCCACATCAGCCACGGCCCTGTAGGTTGCGGTTACTGGTCTTGGTCTGGTCGTCGTAACTACTACATTGGTACTACAGGTGTAGACACCTTTGGTACTATGCACTTCACCTCTGACTTCCAAGAACGCGATATCGTGTTCGGTGGTGACAAGAAACTCACCAAGCTGATCCAAGAATTGGAAGTTCTTTTCCCTCTCAACCGTGGTGTTTCCATTCAATCTGAATGTCCCATCGGTCTAATCGGGGATGACATCGAAGCAGTAGCTCGGAACACATCCAAAGAAATTGGCAAGCCAGTTGTTCCCGTTCGTTGCGAAGGTTTCCGGGGTGTTTCTCAGTCCTTGGGTCACCACATCGCTAACGACATGGTGCGTGACTGGGTGTTCACCAGAGCCGACAAAGAGAAAAAAGAAGGCAAATTACAATTCGAGTCTACTCCTTACGACGTAGCAATCATCGGTGACTACAACATCGGTGGTGATGCTTGGGCGAGCCGGATTCTGTTAGAAGAACTGGGCTTGCGCGTAGTTGCTCAGTGGTCTGGTGATGGTACAATCAACGAAATGTTGATGACACCGAACGTGAAGATGAACTTGATTCACTGCTACCGTTCGATGAACTACATCAGCCGTCACATGGAAGAAGCTTATGGGATACCCTGGTTGGAGTACAATTTCTTCGGCCCCACCAAGATAGCTGAATCCTTACGGGAAATCGCTTCTAAATTTGACTCCAAGATCCAAGAAAACGCTGAGAAAATCATCGCTAAATATCAGCCTACAATGGATGCGATCGTTAACAAGTATCGCCCCCGTTTGGAAGGTAAGACCGTTGCGATGATGGTTGGTGGTTTGCGTCCTCGCCACGTTGTACCCGCTTTCCAAGATTTGGGTATGAAGATGGTTGGTACAGGTTATGAGTTCGCTCACAACGACGACTACAAACGTACCACCCACTACATCGAAAACGGCACCATCGTTTACGATGACGTAACTGCTTATGAATTCGAGGAATTTGTAAAAGCACTCAAACCAGATTTAATTGCTTCTGGTGTCAAAGAGAAGTACGTCTTCCAAAAGATGGGTCTACCCTTCCGCCAAATGCACTCCTGGGATTACTCCGAACCTGGCGATCGTACTTCAAACTGAATTAAATCAATGTTTTTTTTAGCTGTCGAATAAAAAAGAGCCTATTTCTAGCCTAAATGCAAGTTATAGGATTATTCACTAACACTCTTTTTTAATGCTTCAGACAGTATAACTCTTATGTAATCTGGTTTTTAGATTTGAAAAGCATTTTGCTCAAAGAAAAACTGTTAAATAAAAGACTATTTTAAATGACGATTTTTTAGATTAAATGGGGCGATCGCTTTTGTGGGATAAGGAGGTAGGCGATCAGGTTCTAGGAAGATGGACGAGATGCAATTGCCTCGCTTCGGAGGAGCAATCGCACTAACTACCTAACTCATTGGTTGTAAGTAACCTCTTGCATATTATAGTAGTCTTATAGTGCTTAAGCTATACTTTCATCTCGATATCATACTTATGATCGCTAAACGAGTGATGAAGATGTATTTCCTCATAACTGTAGAAGTTAAAAACGGATTCAGCGTCAAAATTTAGTAACGTGGATCGTAATCATCTCTCCAATCCCCACCCAGATATAGACCCCCATACTCTAATGAATTACCATAATTTGTTAATAACGATACTTCATTAGAAAACGTAAATCCAAGCTTTTCCCGCCATGCTTGAAGCACTTCATATTCAATTTTTCCATCAAAGTACAACACCCTAGCTGCTTCAAGAAAAGAGTCTACAATTTGCTTATAAGGTGCTAAGGTTATTTCTTCTGAACGGTTCAATAAGTAAACTATAGCGTCTGGAATGTGTATCAGTCTGTTAAACTGTGACTGATTTAATCTAAAGACTTGGGTATTTACTCGTAATTCATATTCATTATTTAAAATAGTAATTAATTCTGATATTGTACCTGTCTTTGGACTAGCGAAAAAATTGCCAACTTTAGCAGAGTTCATAATATTTGCTTAAACAGTGAGACTGGTGATGGACTGGCACTAAATAAAAGTGTATTTCTGTCAAAGCTTCATGAATCATGAAGTTTATCAACTTTGGAAGTTATATCAATTTTTGGTATTTGAGTATCGTTCAGGAAATCTATGCTTATGAAGAGAATACCCAAAAATCCTGCTTTATACTCACCTAATTATACTGAGATTTGCTGAATATATAAAAGAGTCGTAGGGTGCGTTGTCCCGTAGTGCAACGCACCACATAAATCATGGGCATCCTAAAAACAAATGTCATCTCCTCATGTCCATGTCCAACTACCGCAGACTACATATTTCTGGAGCTACTTACTTCATCACCCAAGTTACTTACCAACGACAACCTTGGCTTTGCTCTGATATCGGACGTACTGCTGTTCGTGCTGCCCTTGGGCATGTCAGAAAAAATTATCCTTTTTCCATTGATGCATTTGTTCTTTTGCCCGATCATTTTCATACTTTATGGACTCTACCTACGGGAGATAGTAATCTATCGATGCGAATGCTTTTGATCAAACGTTTTGTGACTAAATACTACGGGCATCAGCTAGGGCTTGATGTGGCTATTTCCCGTTCACGAGAAAAGCGAAAAGAAGGAAATTTATGGCAACGCCGCTTTTGGGAGCATCTAATTAGAGACGATGTTGATTTTGCCAATCATTGTGACTACATTCACTATAATCCTGTACGGCATCAACTCTGTGAATTACCACAACAATGGGCTTTTTCGAGTGTTCATCGTTTTATCGAGCAGAACATTTACTCGTTAGATTGGGGTAGCAGTGGTGAGGTTCAACTTGTGTCTGATATTTGGGATGTTTGAAATGATGGTGCGTTGCGCTTCGCGACAACACACCCTACTGAATTATGGGTGATGAGGGGATGCGATCGCATTAAATTGTTACTACTTCAATTAACAATCCTGGTACTTTGCTGAAATCCGGATGATTGCGAGTTAACAAAATTAATTTACGGGATAGAGCGATGCCTACGGTGGGCTACATCAACGCACTAAAATCATGCTTAGTTTTGTCAGTTGGTTGAACTGCGATCGCTTCTATACTTCTGTTTCAATACCTTGTTGTGCTGCTGATTCTAAAACTTTTTGGTGCTGTTCTTTGTACTGAATAAGGTGAGGATATTGCTTTTGAAGTTCAATGTAGTAATTTACCAATTGATCGGGATTGTGTTCATTTTCCTGAGATATTATGTGCCGAATTTTACGTATTTGGCTGATTGCTTCATCATTCTTCGTCATTTTGCGCCCCTATTAACTCTAATGGCGTAACCAGTGTTGGAACGTATAACCCCAGCATAACGTTCAGCCGTCGGATATGCCCAAATTTATTGGCATTTGCTAAGTGACGACAATTCCAAGTCAACAGAAAATCACATTTATGGTACGAAGCTAGGGCAAGATGTAGTGCATCTCCAAGTGGATCTTTAGGCATCAGTTGTTGCTGAATATACACTTCAACGATTTGGGCGATCGCAGATTCAATTGGGATAAATAACAAGTCAGTAATCAATTCTATTGCCTCGCTCTTTTGAGGAAAGTTACCTCGATTCAATTCATCCAGTACCGCAAGGCTGGTTACAAGCATATAGTTGTCACTTGCATAGCTCCACCATTCCCGTGTCCACTCTCGCCGCGCCACCATATCAGGTTCAGTACGTACCTCGTAATAAAAACTGGGAATAGAAGTTTCAATATAAACTTTTGGTTTCATTAAAGTAAGGAGTGAGATAAATGAAAAGCTTAACCGTCTTTGTTAATGCGTGATACTCCCATCTTACCGTTATTAATTAACCACCGAACTCAATCATGTTCGGTTTCGTAAGGCCAGTTTAATGGCGTAGGTGTAGCTCGTCGCAGACATCGCCTTTACTCGATAACCAGCTTGCGATCGCTTCTAAATGGCGATCGCTATCCTATATTTAGTTTTTTCACAAATCAAATAGGACTACTGTATGATATTTGACACTTAGTTTTACTTTATCCATGACAATTTTGACTGTAGAAATTCTATGCTCAGAAGCTGCCATATTTTCAGCAGCCGAGTCTTTACATCCAGAACCTTTGTTATATGGTGTGACTGATGGTAAGGCTGTCGGGACATACTTGGAACAAAAATTTAGACTTTATCTCAAGGAACGGTATGAGTTTGTAGAGGGTAATTCTGCAAGTGGTATTGACTTTCCAGGGTTACTTGTAGATGTGAAGGTAACAAGCATTCGACAACCACAATCATCATGTCCTTTCAAATCTGCACGACAAAAGATATTTGGGCTTGGGTATTCGCTGCTGATTTTCGTCTACGATAAAACAGACAATAGCACTAACCGCACAGCAACCTTAAATATTTTGCATACTATTTATGTAAGTGCCGAAAGAACCGCAGATTTTCAAATGACTCGTGGAATTCGCAATATCATAGCAAACGAAGGTAATAAAGATGATTTAATTGCTTTCATGCTCGATCGCAATTTACCCGTTGATGAAATTGAGGCAAGCAACATCGCCGATGAGATTATGAGCAATCCACCTGTACAGGGTTTTCTGACTATTTCCAATGCTTTGCAATGGCGGCTCCAGTATGGAAGAGTGATAGAACGTGCTGGTCAAGAAGATGGTATAATTTCTGTTTACAAAATCAATCCATGACTCATACTGCACATAAAACAAAGATAGAGTACGGAGATTTTCAGACACCATTAGAATTAGCTAACAAAGTATGTAAAAAGCTAGTTGAACTTGGCATAACACCAGATATTATAGTTGAGCCAACGTGTGGAGTTGGTAATTTTATTGAAGCAGTATTAGATTCATTTCAATCACCAAATAAAATTTTTGGAGTTGAAATCAATCGTAATTATTTAAATCAAGCTCAAACGAAAGCTAAATTTGTTAATTATAAAAAAATTGAAATTATATATGGGGATTTTTTTAAATTTGATTGGTCATCAATTATAGAAAACTCAAATGATGAAATCTTAGTAATTGGTAATTTACCTTGGGTAACAAACTCGCAGCAAGGTAGCATTGATGGAAATAATTTACCAAATAAGAGTAATTTCCAAAACTATTCTGGTTTAGATGCAATTACAGGTAAGAGTAATTTTGATATATCTGAATGGATGTTAATTCAGGTTGTGCAATGGCTACAAAAGCGTGAAGGTTATTTAGCGATTTTATGTAAGAGTTCTGTTGCTAGGAAAATATTAACTTATATTAGTTCTCAAAAATTACATCTTGCTTACTGTGCAACTTATAAAATAGATACAAAAAAATATTTTGATGCTACTGTTGACGCGTGTTTACTGTTATGTAAATTTGATTCAAGTTCACAAAATTATTTCTGTGATGTATTCAGCAGCCTTGAAAGTTCTAATTATTATCGAATAGGTTATTGGAATAATGTACTTGTCAGAGATATTATTACATTTGAAAAACTACAAAATCTATACGATAAAAAATCAAAAATAAAATGGCGCTCTGGCATTAAACATGATTGCGCGAGTGTGATGGAATTTCGCAAAATTAACAACACTCTGATTAATGGATTGGGAGAAGCTGCCGATATTGAAGAAACATATCTATTTCCTTTGCTTAAAGGTTCCTATGTTGCTCAAAATAAAACCAAAGTTACTGATAGATATGTTTTAGTAACTCAAAGATTTGTGGGTGAACCTATCGAACATATTAAAGATTCTGCTCCTAAAACTTGGAACTATCTAGAAGCATATTCACAATACCTAGACAAAAGAAAAAGTAAGATTTATCAAGATAACCCTCGATTTTCGATTTTTGGTGTAGGTTCGTATACTTTTGCACCTTGGAAAATTGCAATCTGTGGACTTTACAAGAAATTGGACTTTAGATTGATAGGTCAGATAGGAGAAAAACCTGCGGTTTTTGATGATACAGTTTACTTTATTAGCTTTGATGATGAAAAAGTTGCATATAAAACTTTTGAACTTTTGACTTCTTCAATAGCAAAAGACTTTTATTCGTCTCTAATTTTTTGGGACGAAAAGCGCCCAATCAAGTCTAGTATTTTAAATAAATTAAACTTGGCAGCTTTAGCAGAAACACCACTTTGATTTGATAGACTCATGTTAGCATTTTATACCTACGCATTGTTGTAGTGTATAAACTATTTAGACTTAAATAGATATTATGCAGAGCAACAAGATTTTATCTCAATACAGTTTGGTTAAACATTACTCTCTTATCTCTGCGTTTTCTGGGCTTGGAGCGGTTTGTTAAAAAAAATTGATTCGACAAAAATCTATAGGCTTAACTGAACCTTATCAGATTTTATCTGATTTGTTGTAATTGTTTAATTTTTTCTATCAAAAGACTAACTTGAACTGGTTTGTTGCGAAACCAGTCTGTTGACCAAATGCGGTGAATTTTCCAACCAAGTTTTTCAAGTACTTGTTGTCTGAGGCGATCGCGATCTCTGGCAGTAGGTGAACTATGGTAAGATGCACCATCACACTCAATCCCCAATAAAAACTCACCAGGGCGCTCGCTATTGACTACACCAAGGTCAATCCGGTATCCTGAGCATCCAACTTGGGTGCGGATAGTGTATCCCTGCTGGACTAAAGTATGGTAGACATCTTCTTCAAATGGCGAGTCAAACTTAAGCGTATCTGTGTAAGAGTTACCTTGTAGTCGTTCTCCACCACTTGCTGCGTATTCCAAGTAATCATGTAGTAATTTTACACCTTTGCTTTGGGCGCGTGTTTTGTCGATGTCACCAGCCACAATGGAAGAAACAAGTGTAATTTTACTTTTTGCCCGCGTCACAGCGACGTTGAGCCGTCGTTCTCCACCTTGCCGATTTAAGGGGCCAAAGTTGAGATAAAGCTTACCTTGAGAATCACGAGCATACCCAACGCTGAGTATAATGGCATCTCGCTCATCACCCTGAACGTTTTCTAATGCTTTCAGAAAAAACTGAGGTGAGTTATCACTGCAAAATGTCTCCAGATTAGGATATTCTTTCCCCAAAATCTCAATTTGCTCCCGAATCGCATCGGCTTGGTTTTCGCTAAAGGCAATAATACCAAGGGATTGTTCTGGAAACCGTTGAAAATGCTCCAATGCCAACTGAGCAACCACTTGAGCCTCGCGTCGATTATCTGTGCGTCCACTGCGATCGTAAACGCCATCAGGAACGTGTCGGAACGATACCCCCAAATCTGAATTTTGAACTGGATTTGGAAATGTAACTAAATTGTCGTCATAAAAATAATGGTTGGAGAAAGCAATCAAACGCTCATCTTGACTGCGGTAGTGCCATTTTAGTGTGCGTCCAAACATAAACCTGGAACATTCATCTAAAACACTTTCATAGCTTGCATCATCTTCATCATCGATATCTTCTTGGCTATCTCTGGTTGCAAAAAATGATGTGGGAGGAAGCTGTTTATTGTCCCCAATTACAATCACTTGATTAGAACGGATAATTGAAGGAACAACATCCTCAGTCCGAAGTTGAGATGCTTCATCAAAGATAAGAACATCAAAATCAATTACATCTGGATTGATATATTGACTAACCGAAAGTGGACTCATCATCCAGCAAGGCTTTAAGGTTTTGACGAGATTTGGTATTCCTTTTTGTGTGTCGTTAAGAAGTTTACGGATGGGTAAATGTCGGCTTTTCTTATTCGCTTCTTTTTTCAAATTTTGCAACTCAGCTAGAGCAAGTGAAGTCTTTTCCCAGTTTTGCCAGCGTCGGACATGAAGCTGCTTTAAACGTTCTCTAGCAGTATCTAGTTGCTTAAAATCGAGTTTAGAAAACTCCTTTATTTGTCGTTCATGTACTTCTGGTTTAAAATTCTTTAATTCAGGTTTTTTAGCAAAAATAGCATCAAGACAGATTTGATAAATTCGCTTTTCTAAAACTGAAAACCATTGCTCTGGTTGAACTTTGTTTTCACGTAAAGCATCTAAAAACTTATTATTACCCAGATTTTCGAGTTTCTGATAAGTTTCTTTATAAGTCAGCCATTCTTGAAAATAAGGCAGTTCCGATTGAGCCAAGTTTAAGAATCTTTCTAGCTCGACAAAATTAATTTGATTGCGAGGTAAGTAAGAATCTGTGATATCACTTTCATCAAAGTGTGATAGCAGGAAATCTAATCCTTGCCTAATACTGTCATGAACTGACTCATATTTCTTAACTAATTCAGCAAGTTCACGCCGCTTAGAAGGAGAATTTAGAATGCGCTGGACTGAATCAGCAGAAAGCGAATACTTTTGTAAGCCAGTCAACCAACTTAAAGCTTGTTCGATTTCTTTTAACTCTCCTTCACTAGAAATTTCCGAGTTAAATAAAGATCCAAAAACCTGACGAGGCTGGTAGTCAATTTGACGTAACTTATTTCTTACAGACTCAATAGGATTAGGTTTGTTGTCGCGCAATGCATCTAAGAAATTTTGGACTCCTAAACTTTCTAGTTGCCTATAGATTTCTTTATAAGTCAACCATTGGCGGAAATTGGGTAAATCGGATTGAGCTAGGTTTAAAAAAGTTGCCAGTTCGGTAAATAAAATTTGATTATGAGGCTGATATTGTCCAATAACATCATTCTCATTAAAGTATGAGAATAAGAAATCCATACCCTGGCTAATATCTTCAGGAAGGGATTCAAGCTTTTTAACTAATTCAGCTAATTCGCGTCGTGTAGAGGGAGAATTTAGAAGCTGCTGGACTGAATTTGTAGGAAGCGAATACTTCTGTAAGCCAGTCAACCAACTTAAAGCTTGCTCGATTTCTTTTAACTCTGCTTCACTAGAAACCTCCGGGTTAAATAAAGAGCCAAAAACTTGACGTGCTGGGTAATTGCTTTGATATAGTTCGTTCCGTGCAGCTTGTATTTGAACCGCTTGCGCCAAATCACGTTTTAATTCGTTGTGAGAAATTTGCCCTTTTTTAGTAATTAGTTTCTTCAAAAGCTTGATATCACGCCTGTATCTAGAATTAAAAATTCTAATCAGCCAAAAGCGGCTATATTTCTGATATCTATTAGCTAAAGCAGGTAATTCTGAAGAGAATAATTCAGGATGATATTTTTGCTTTAAAAGTGGCTCATTTTCTCCCAGAATTTTAATATCTGCTTTCATTTTACTGAAGGCACTCTGAGCCATAGGAATATCTAATTCAGTCCAATCATTAGGTAAATCAGATGGAGCTTGCAATATATGTTGAAGAGCAGGAATGCAAACTTCTATATCTCCCAGATTCAATAAAGGCTTAATATTAATAATTCTTTTAAGCTGTTGGCTAGCTGTCTGAATCAAAGAAATTGCTTGGTTAAATTTATTGATTTTATTATTTAATTCTAACTCCAGCATTTCAGAGCAAGAATTTAAAGTACTTTGTGCCCAAATGGTTGTTTTTTCTCCTCTTAAAAATGGAAGAAATGAAGAAAGCCGACTCAGCAAATTTTCGGCTTCTTGCGAAAGCTTATTTTTTTCAAGCTCTTGAACGTCTGTTTGCAGAATAGTGAAAGCATACTGAGCAATTGATATATCTACTCCAGTCCAGTTTTCTGGAAGATTGGATGGCGCTTTTCGTATGTAGTCTATGGCTGGATAACACTTCTCTAAAGACTCTAAATTCAATAACGGTTGAACTTGGAGAGTCTCTTGTAATTCTTGACTAATGTTTTGAATTGAAAAAATTGCTTGCTGAAATTCCTCTATTTTCTGTGTAATTTGCAATTCCATTTCATAGGAATAAGAATCTAGAGAACTTTTTTCCCAAATAGTTGTTTTTTCTCCTGTAAAGAAAGGGACAAATTTTGCTAATTGATTTAATAAGTCTTCTGCCTGTTGTAATCTACTAGCATTCCATTGGCTAAAGTTGGAAAATATGACATTAATATTGGGAACTGCTTCGCGTTCTTTTTTCAAAAGCTCACCAAATATCTCAAAAGGTGATTTATCTAGAGGCTGTTCTTTAGTATGTAAACTTGTCAGATATAATTTTAGCGATTGACGAGTAGAAATAAGCTGTTCAAACAAACCGTGATAATTTTCTGCTCCGTAAATTTGTTTGATATATTCAATAGTTCTTGATAAATTATTTACAAGTTCCCGCTTATCTGTTGTTCCACTATGATGGAGATTAAGACATATATGAGCTAAACCACATTCAGCCATGCGCTTATAAACCACACTTAGCGCTGTTTCTTTTTCTGCAACTAATAAAACTGATTTGCCATCGCCAACTAGTTCAGCAATTATATTTACAATAGTTTGACTTTTGCCCGTTCCTGGTGGCCCTTGGACAACAAAGCTAGAACCAGATTTCGCTGCTTCAATTACGACTTGCTGGCTAGAGTCAGCATCAAGAATTTGAAATATTCGTTCAGGTTTAACTTGTGAATCTAGAGCAGATGCAGGTATGGGTTCTTTATAGTTAGACTGATAGGTAGTTAAATCACCACTAATTGCTTGTAAAATTGGGTGGTCAAAAATTAAAGCTTCATTTTCGATAATGTCCCGAACCATTGCAGCTTTAGCATAAGAAAACAGTGAGAGAAATACATTCTCTTTAATTTGCCATGTCTTCTGTTCTGCTAATAGATCCTCAATTTCAGCAATAATTTCCTTATAAGTTAGTGTTTGTATCGCTTCTCCCTCTGGAAGCTCAATCCCAAAAGTTACCTTTAACTTTTGTGTCAGCGTTGGATTTAATACAACATCTTCATCTAATAGAGATATTTTATAAACATCTCGTCTAGGTTCTTTAATTAACTCTACAGGAACTAAAATTAGTGGTGATACCAAAACATCTTCTGGCTTATCCTTGTCCTTGTCATACCAAGTCAACGTTCCCAGCGCCAAGAATAGGCTGTTTACCCCTCGTTCTTCAAATGAGCGTCGTGATTCAAGACGCAATTTATTCAGTCGTTTCAGTTGTTCACTGCCTCTTTGACGAGTAATTAATTCAAGAGGATTTCTTTGTGCTGATAATGCCTTAGTATTTCTGGACTGAATAATATCTTGATGTTCGCCATCAAGTATTTGAAAATAAAGCGATTTCTTATCTTCTGTCAGATTTTTGAAGAGAACATCTGGTTCTTCTGTCAGAATTTCTAATATTCGAGGACTATCTTGCCGAAACTTGATGAGAGGATTTCGTCGTCCTAAGTCAGCCAGCCCAGCTTTCCACTTTGCAATTTTTTGAGCAAGGTTTTGTTGAGAGTCTGAAGCTGACTGTCGCATACTCGTTTTTTCGTAGATAGACCTACTGTTATTATACTGGTCTTTTACTGCGTGAGTATTTGCCGCGATCGCTACCCGTTAATCCGAATCATGTCTGTCAAAATATTATCCAAACTACCGTTAACTTGAATGCGATCGATTTTCTCTGCAATGCGTTCTAATACTTCGAGTTCCTTGAGACGCAAAGCCACTGGGTTATCCTCCATCACTTTGGCTGTGTTTAACATACTGCGGGTAGCGGCGGTTTCTTCTCTGCGTCTGACTACGTTTGCTTGAGCAGCTTTTTCTGCTTCCACAACTTTGCTCAAGATAGTCTTAATCTCGCCAGGTAAAATAATGTCTTTGATGCCTACAGAATCTACTTCGATTCCATAGTCGGCGGTTTTTTGGCGGATATATTCAGATATGCTTGTGTCAATTGCACCTTTATCTTCTAATAAGGCATCTAAGTTGCGTTCGCCGATCGCACCACGCAATGCAAATTGTAATTCTTTGTATAAGAAGCCAGCAATATCTGACAAGCCGCTTTTTGCTCTCAAGGGATCGAGGATGCGAAAGCCAGCTGTCAAATTTAACCGCAGAGGTACTTTATCCTTAGAAAGGATATCTTGACCTGATACTTCCATGTTTTGCAATCTCAAGTCGATGGTTTCGGTTTGAAAGGAGCGTCCAAATAACCACCAAGCGTGTATACCTGGCGATCGCTGTCCTTGAAATTCTTGATTAATATATAGTAGTGCAATATGCTGTGCGGGTACTTGGCATATATGCAAACAGTTGCGACTGAGCAATTTCACTTCTGCTGAACCTTCAACTAACTCAGCCACTAAGCGAGACTCTAACTGAGCATTGGTGCTGATGTCGATGATTTCCACCTCAACACCTTGCCAAAACAATTTGCGGCTGGTGGGTAGCAAAATAGAAATCACTTTACCTCGATACCGCACAATTGCGACTTGCCAATTCAGTAATTGCACTGTTTGGCAGTAGGCTGCAACAAAGTCGGGATGTTTTTCTATTAGGACATCTTCCAGGGGAAAGTCTGGGTTAGGTACAATTCGGCTGAGAGTGCGTACAGAAACATCCCGATCCACTGACCAAAAAGCATATTCTCCAGGTTCTAGGGGTCGGACAAAATCATTTTGCACGTACAGCAAACCAATCTCAGACTCGGAAATGAGGAACTTTTTCACTCCACTCAAGGCGATTTGACGTAGTTGCTGTACAAAAGAACCAGGCAATTCTAAGCTTTCTTCTAAGTTGAAGACATGAGATTCTACCTCAATAAAACCACGCCAAAAAGCTATTAATTGATTTGGTCTAATGCTTACCCAATTCTGACCGCAGCGTACTAAAGCCGCTTGGTTGTATTGGGTTCTGACAATCAATAAATGTTGTTGCAATTCAGCCTGATGATTCCGCAACAACAGTTCTAGGTTCTCAATCTGAGCTTGTGGCTGGTTGAGGTCATAAGTTTTTACTTGCCAATGACGACCAAAATAAGTATGTGTACCAGGCTGTAAAATTTTCTTGAAGTCGCTGCGGTGATATAAAATACCGATTTCGTTAGGTTTTATATAAAATGTTTTCCACATAGTAATTTGCATAGATAATTTGACCAGATTTAATCAAAACATTTATAACCTTGCTTGAAACTAAATACCACCTATAATTCTGGAGTTGACAAACCTATAAATAAAGGTTGAAGGATTTGTTTGAGGTTTTGTAGTATTATATTACATTTTACTCTGCCAGCGCAGGTGTTTATAGTTTGGGATGCGGGCAAAAGCTTCTCCAGAACTGGATTAAGATTGCTGTTAGTTTCAATAGACGGCTCAAAGGCAATCTAGAAAAACAGAACCGCGCTCAAATATGCCGATCGCTTTGCCAATCTAGAATTTCCGAAGTCAAAGCAGATATAGGAAAACGAAGGTACATACTCAAGTTGGGGAGAGATTACAGTTGCGCTGGCTCCTTTACTGTTACGAACACCTGCATGACAGAGTACAAAAAACAAAAAGTTTTTTCACTGGGTTTTTTTGAATCGCCCAATACATCTAGCTGTGACACTGCCTTGTCCCTAACAAGGTGCCCGTACCCAGGGCAGGGGTTTTTTGGCTGAAAGTATAGGAATCGAACCTATAATGAATCGGCGATACACCGATCGCTCTACCAAATGAGCTAACTTTCATGGTGAAATAGTTGGAAGCATTAAGCGGTATACGCTATTACCAGAGGTTGGCGCACCAGTCGGGTATACAGAACCCAAACTATAGCTTTGTAGCTTTGTCGCTATCTCGCTTCAAATTTAGCACAGGAAAAAAGTATTACAAGGCAACGGGGAAATTGAGGAGCGATCGGCTATTCTTGCGATTCATATTTTTCTTTGATGCGTTGCACACGCGATCGCAGTTCTGCACCTTTGTTGGGGTTAATCATTGCTACATAATTTGCAAACCCAGTAATTGCAGCAATTATATTAGGTGAATTGCCCCAATGTTTGCCTGACAAGCCTTCTTGTTCGATTTGATATAAAGTTGCACGAAAAGCTTTTAATGTCTTTTTAGATATATTTAATTGTGTATTGACAACAACACCTGTTACTTGTTGTTGCACAGATTTACCTAAAATATTGGTTTTATGAGAATTAACAGTAAAACCTTCACTATTAATAATTAATTTTGCATTTTTAATTAACTTATATCTTCTCTCCGATGCCTGTCCAGAAGCAGAAAATGTTAAATCATCAGCATAGCGTGTATAAGAAAATTCCAGATTTTCAGCCATTGTTAGCATCCGACGATCGAGATGATAGCAAATTAAATTTGAAATAACAGGACTGGTAGGCGAACCTTGAGGTAAGTGACGATTTTCTAGACTGATATTGTGAGCTTGTTCATGTATTTCTATTTCCGAAGTAGTACAGGTCAGTGCAAAAATATTCGCTGCAATTCCTGAATAACCACACCCAGAAAATAATTCTTTGACATGTTTGTAGGTAATTGATTGAAAAAAGTTTTGTAAATCAATGTGAACTATGACATCAGCACCAACATGAGGTTGAGCGTTGGTGACTATGGAACGATTTTTACAAAAACCATGTGCTGCATGATGAACTTCTAATTTTTCTAAAATATTTTCTAAAATCCACCTTTGAGCAGCCTTAAGATGGGGTTTGGGTGCAGAAATTAGTCTTTCTCCACCAGTCTTTTTTGAAATTTTGAAATGGACGTAATGTTTAACTTCAGAACCAGGAAAACTAGATGTCAAAAAACGCAGTTGTCCTGGGTTTATCCCCATTGCACAGGCTATTTCTGCGGCAGAATGATATTCAGCTAAACCATGCGATCGCAATACTGCTGAATTACCCTCAATTGCTAGCGGGGTGGTGGTTAAATTTGTGCCGTATATCATAGCAAAAGATTTTTGGACTCTGCTAATGCAAGTGTTTACAGTTGAGGTGCGGGCAAAAGTTTCTCCAGAACTGGATTAAGATTGCTGTCACTTTTCCCTGGTGGAGAAAGATAACTGCGCTCAAATACACCGTTCTATTTGCCAATTCAAAATCTCCTGAGAGAAATTGATTGTGGAAAACGAAGGGACATACTCAAGTTAAGGAGAAATACAATTGCGCTGGCTCCTTGACTGTAGCCATCAAACATCACCTTGGGAGTGATGAGCGACAGCAAAACACTTGCACCGCAGAGTTGAGAAAATGAGAGTCTCGAACCTTTTGGGATTCGTACCATATTAGCTACCTTAAAAGGGTAGTGTCTTTTGACCCGGACAGGGTTTTTGGCAGAAAGTGTAAGAATCGAACCTACAACAAATCGATTATGAGTCGATCGCTCTTCCAATTGAGCTAACTTTCATTGTTTGGTGTTTGATACAGGACTCGAACCTGCGACACATCGATTATGAGTCGATCGCTCTGCCAACTGAGCTAATCAAACGATGGTATAGTTTCAAGTACTCCACGACATACGCTCATACCATAGGTAGGCGCACCAGTCAGGCACACAGAACCCAAACCATAGCTTTGTAACTTTCTTACTATTCCGCTTCAAATTTAGCACAATCAGATTGGGTATGGAGATTAAGTACCAGTCACAGGACTTATATCATTTTGTAGTGAGTACTTAAGTCCTCAGAGACCATTTATAAAGTAAATCTTAAGTAGTAGCATGGCAAGCCCTAAATATTGCAATAGATTTTATTGTGGGATGGGTGTCCTCACCCGTCCGGGCGGGCAGGATGCCCACCCCACAAGAGTTTACTAATGCACGATTTTAGTCTTGTCACGGCACTACATTAATTTTATTTTCGCTTTATGAATAACCTCTCAGTCAATTACGAATTACTTTAAAAACTTCAGTCCGGAAAAGCTAAACCAGTCATAGGGTCGCGAATATATAAACCTAGTGTGAGACTACGGATTGCTTCATCCCAAACGGGTATTAATTGTTCTGCTTGATCTGCCCAAAAATCGAATGTAATCAAGCACTGAACATTCGACCCCAAACCAATGCAAATCCGCGAAAAAGCTTCCCGTGGTTCTTCTTGTGTGTCAATAAACTTAATTTCTGTCCAAACAATTTTAGCTGTTTGGCGGTTAACAGTGATAATTTCTCCCTTTTCAATGGGATTGCGACTGTCGTCTTCTACAATTTTCCTCAAGGTAGATTTAAGTGGAAACTGACTCCAATCATGGGGAGGTAATTGATTAAAAGATACTTCTAGACAGCAATCATCGTTGGGTGGTTTTTTATCGACGAACTTGAAAGATTTTTCTTGTGGCTCAAAAACCCAATCTTGAGGGACATTGAAGCGAACAGCCCCACGATTAGCAACAAATATTTTGTAGCCTGATGGAGATTCCCAGCGATGATCGGGTTTTAATTCAAGCGTTTCTTTAATCCACTGGAGATTGCTTTTTTTACGCTTTGCCATAAATAGTGTTTTTGGGATCTTTGGTGAAGAGGGCATCACCGAACAGTCTGTCACAGGGAAAAGTTGTTTTAGTAACAGCTTACGCCGCAGATGCTTTGGGGTTACCGCAGGCATCTAAACTTTTAAAGACAGACATCGCCCTTTTTGTTAATGTTATCAAATTGCTACGGAAATCTGCTTTAATTTAAAAAATTTATTTACCTGCTGTCCTTGGCGCGGCACAAGCATTATAGGGGTTTCTCAAACCCTCAAATTCCTACACAGCTGTAACACACTCTACTGGCGTGGCAAGGCTAAAGTTATGCATTAGCTTGATTCTTGTGGGGTAAGCTCTCTCGCGTGTCTGGGGCGGGTTAAAGAGTTTACCCATAAGAAATTTTATCAAACAGAATTCAGGAGTCAGTCGTCAGAATTCAGTTAGGTATTCTGTATGACTGGCGGATAGCGCAGCGTAAAGCCTGCGGCATGGCTTCGCTTAGAGCGACGTAGGAGCGTCTGAATAATCGGCGTTTTTGCACCCCCACCAAATTGAAAATTTGGTGGTCTTTAATCAGTCGCAAGTCTGAATCCCCGACTGATTTATTCTGACTCCTGAATTCTGACTCCTGAATTCTGACTTCTGAATTCTTCTTCAATACAATATTTAAGGCTTGCTACGCCACTACACATACTTAGATTTGTTCATCAATCAAATCGAATTCCTATATAAATAGTTTTCCCAAGAGAAATTTCCGAGGAATTGGAATAACTCTTATATTAAAGAAAGAATCTTTGAGAGATTTGATATTCACAAATTAAGGAAACTCAGTGTTGTGATTAAATTTTCAGCTTTCAGGATTAAAATTTTAGCAGCAGTATTCATGGTTATGGATCATGTGTGCTATTTGCTAATACCACAGTTGATAATTTTGCATTTAATTGGGCGATTGAGTTTTCCCCTTTTTGCATGGTTGTTGGCTGAAGGCGAAAAACACACCCAAAATATCTACCGCTATGGAAGTAGACTATTAATCACAGCAATTATATCTCAACCAATCTACACTTTTGTTTTTCGGAGCTTCTCACTTAATATTCTTTTTACGCTTCTGCTTGGGCTGGGGATGTTGCGTTTAGTAAATCGTTGTTCTCAATTATGGCAGAAATTAATAATTATTGGATTGTGTGCAGTGGTGAGTGAAATCTGGAATTTTGAGTATGGAGCCTATGGAATTGGGGTAATTTTATTAATGTCTTTAACAGACAAATTGAAGCCAAAAGTATGGTTGCTTTACTGGTGCATATTTCACTTCATTTTAGTAGTGATATCTAGAGGATATTTGTATCAAAGTTTTGCAGTTTTTTCAGGATTCATTGTGTTTCAATTCAATGGCAAACAAGGTTCGCGAGCTAGATGGTTTTATTTATTTTACCCGGCTCATTTAATAATTTTAGGTATAATTTATTATTTAATACAATCCAGGTAGATTGAGGATTTGATTGGTGCGATCGCCTCAATTAAATCATGTCCTTTGAAATGCTTATCATTTAGGGTGACGCGGGGATACGGAGACAAGGGGACGCCAAGAGATTTTAATCATTCTCAAATTTGTAATATTATTAAGCTGCGTTGCACCCTTTTGAGAACCTCATACACTTATTTTTGATGCCACATCAATAAAGCCAGCTTTGATATTCTTGATTTACATCTTTCATATCGTTGTAAAGCCAGACCATGCGATCGATGAACCAAAGTTTACCGAGTGTAACTAAAGTATAACCCAATAGAGTAATCCAGCTGTTGAGTTCGATTAAGCCCCAAATGACTAAAATTCCACCAAAAGCAGAGATACCATTGAGAATATTAGGCACGTGATGGTGGTGGTGGGGAACAGGAATTCGATCGCGATTTAACCAAACTCGTTCGCCAAGAACACCTCTAGAAATCCAATGGTCGGTTGATTGTGGCTTAGGAAAGATGCGCGGGTTCAACCATATCCAAACAATGGCGATGGTAACAGGAATTAGTGACCACCAACCGAACCAAACACGGCTCCATGCTGCAAAAATTAGCAGTGGTAAGACAGTAATAAAACGCGTCCATCCACTCCAAGGGTTAGCATGACGTAACCAAGCATCATCGCTCATGCTAAAGGCTGCTGCTATCTTTCTTTCAAGAGTCATAGAATTAATCTTAATTTGAATTCAAAGCTTTACTTAAAATGCGATATGAATATTTTCTAAATTCAGCTTATTTTCCTCCATGTCTGGGTGAACTCAAGTTGAAAAAAAGTTCCGTAGGCATCTACTGGAACTGCCAAATATAATACTCGCTCTGGGTCATTATTTCATTACTTTATGCTTTACGCTCGCCTACCTCACGACTATCGTAAGTGGTCATTACATCGCAAAAATATAGATAAACCTAAATTTAGTTAGCAAAAGCAGCTTTGAATTTCTCAAACCCCAGTTTGCTTTCTCATTTTAGTGTTTTCCGCAAGTAAAATCAGCTTTGACTTTCTCAAACCCCAGTTTGCTTTCTCATTTTGGTGTTTTCCGCAAGTAAAATCAGCTTTGACTTTCTCAAACCCCAGTTTGCTTTCTCATTTTGGTGTTTTCCGCAAGTAAAATCAGCTTTGACTTTCTCAAACCCCAGTTTGCTTTCTTTTTTCAGTAGTTCGCGCATTCATGACAAATATCGCGCTTGTAGCAAAAGCTATTGCAGATTTGCCGGAATTCTCTCAAGCCGATCTATACGGAATTTTTTAAGGTAAAGAATATTAACCGTACTTAATTACAAGGTGTAGATTATGGCTCGTAGAAAAAGAACTTCCGTAGTCTTAGAAAAAGCAGTGCGTCGTGCAGCTGGTATAAACTCAATTGCTTCAAATTTAGATTTAGGCAATGGACTCACTTTACCTGCTTTCTCAAGCCTGATTGAAAAGATGCGGACTAGAGAAAATGCCTATAACAGTGCGCTTTCCAGTTTGGATAAATTGTACCGTGAATCCCCAGAGAGTTAATTCTCGTTTTCGTCTTCATCAGGGTCAGCAACCGGCTGGGAGCGAACAATAAAGCCAGTTTGTTTTTCTAGATGGCGTTGGATGTCAATAATGTGGAAGTTGAGCCGACTGGATTTATGCTTAATCATCTGTTTCAACCCACGGGCAACATCTGATTGCCATTCTTTACGGACTACATAATCAGTTTTATGTGCAGACAAATCCATCTGAATTAAATGAATTTCTTTTCTAAATTCATCTGAAGCTTTATCAATTTCTCGATAGATTGCTGCTTCCATATGGCTAATGCGATAAACAATTGCAACTAGCGCAAATATTCCTAAAATCAAGTCTACAGAGTTTTTTAAATCAATCATTGTATGCAATGGGCATAAGCAGCGGTTATTGATTGTAAGTAAAAGCAAAATATTGATAAGAATTCGGACTTATTAAAGAGCATCAATTTTAGATTCAATTCGTTCCACAGCGTCGCCAAGCTCAAAGATTAAGTTATTGGTGTAATCTTCGACCACTGGTAAATATTGCCAAATAGTCAGGTAGGCATCTTGAATCCACTCATGAAAATTTACCGAGATAGAATACCCTGAAACAATCTGAGTAAAAATTAATAGAGTTTTTCGATTCAACAACAGCCGTTTACGTTCGCCAATTTCTGTATCAAAAGTTCCGCCGATTAAGATGCCAGATTGAACTTTTTGATTAATGTAGCCCGCACTTTTCCAATGTTGTTTGGCTTTTGGAGAAGTTACATAAGTGATTACTATGCTATTCTCCATCAATATTGGAATAGTAACCTCTGGAATAACGTACATAAAACGCGAACTGGGAGACTCAACATTCGCCTGATAATATTCAGTGTGTATTTCCTCCCAATTCGCGCCATTGGATAACTGTAAAATGGGGATTCCCATCTACTTATTTAGTAAAAAGTTGCTCGACGTGGATTAACTACAGAAACAATTTTTGAGCCAGAGACTTTAGTACCATCTGTACTAATAATTTTGTCAATTAAGCCATCTTCGGCGGTTGGAGCTTTAGATTTAGCTACAAGCATTTTTGTAGTGTACTTGCTGGTTCCTTGAGTTGAACGTACAGATATGCGTCTGGCAACCCCACTGCCAAGCAATTCTTTAACAGTGGTATTAGGTTTATCTTGCTCGTTTTCATCTGCCTCACTGATACCAGTCTCAGTAGCAATTCCCCCAATGTAAAGACCCTTGGGCCCTAAAAAAAAGTAAGTTTCTTGGTTTGGGGCAGTTCCAGAAACTAATTTGCACTTTATCAGTTTAGCTACCATAAATTTGGCGTATTTTTAAAATGTGTAAATGGATAATTTAGCCTAAACGCATACGGCGAGGGAAATATGCAGTTTTGATTTTGAAGGTGTTATAAGTCTTGCCAGGGAGTTCTGCTACTGCGGTTTTAACTTTATCAAGGGCACAGATAATAGTTGTGTAGCGGCGCTTAGTTCCTTCAATGTAAGAAATGCGAATCGGCACAACTAAACCTGATTTTTTGGCGAGAGAAACAGTACTTCCAGTCGCCCCATCTGGTTTGTCTCCAGTCAATTTTTTGACTCCAACCACGGATTCAATGTTGCTATACACGTCTGGAAGCGAAATGACCACGGCATCACTGCCACTCCCTACAATATGAGCTTCTCTTTCTAACGTTTTTGTTGTTGCCATTGTGATGTTTAATCAAAAATGTCTACAAATCAGTCATAGCTTGTGCTTGGAGCGTTATGACATTTGTCAAACCCTATAGGGTTTGTAATGTATCGGGAATATCAGAGATTTGGTTTCAAGGTCGATACAACGGAGCGTGTAATCCAGATAAATCAACAAGTATTCTAATTTTGGTGTCATTGTGTAGATTTATACTAGCGTGGTCGAATTCTACAAACACCGTGGGTCGCCACACTGGCTTTTGTACGGAGTTTCCAAGAATTGTAATATTACCTGGTGTTGGGTCGCTATTTCTGTTAGGTTTGGTGAACTTGAAAATATCGTTATCAAAGCTAAAACTTCGATGAGTAATAACTTTTTTAACTACCGTTTCTGCAATTTCTTCAGTGTGACAATAAACTTGAAGGTTTAAACCTTGCTCTGGCTTGATATACCAACCGATTATTTTGCCTTTATTAAATCGATATGGAGTTGGCTTGGCAAAATCATTGTAAATATCTCTTCCTAAATTTTTTAATTCAGCTAATGATAAAGACAATGATGTTTGATTCATCAATCTATAAGAAACTCGTGCTGTTTTAGCATGTTTGTTTTTAGGAACAGATTCTTTACTTTGCTTGAAGTGTAAAGTTATTTCTGGACGATAACTAACATCAGCGTCAACATCAATTTTTGGCATCCCGATGATATCGGGCTTGAGATGAGTCTTTTGTATTATTTCTCTAAATGTCCTCATTTTTACTTGAGCAATTGCAATGCTGTCTTTTGCTCCAATTAATAAATCGTCTCTTAATGCTTTTCTAATATCGTTGTTATCAGCATCTCGAAACCATTCGTACACTTCACGGTTGAAACTATCTCCATTACGAAGGATTTTTCTAAGTTGTGCCCAATCTCTAGCAGGCATTAAATTAAATCCTCCCATGAATAGCTTTTAGCTGGAAGCGCTTCGACTTCTTCTTCACGTTTGGTTTTGGATTGATTGAATAACTCCTTCAAACCATCATCAACCTCTTTGGCATTTTCTTTAATTTGGTTAGCTGAATCTACAGCACTTCTAATTTCTGAAGTGATAGATTCTATTGCTTCTAATCCTTCAGTTGCAATATTAATTCCATCAGCTAATTTGCCGAATTTAGCAAATAATCCTCCTTTTAGTTTTAGATTTTCTGGAGAATAGTCCCAATTATTTTCTGAAATTAAGCCTTCATCCTGCAAAGCATTAAATCCTTTACCCGTTAAGTTTGCAGTTTGCTCTACTGCATTAATAATATTTCCTCCAATGTTGCGAACTTCATTAGCTCCATTTGCAGCTGCTTGATAAATTCGGTTAGCAGTTGCCCATTTGGTTTTAATTTCCGTCCATTCGGCTACACCAAAAATATTTTTAAAAAAGTTATCAATAACTCCACCAAAGGCTTGTTTGGTGTCAATAGTTTCAGCGTTTGGATCAACAATTAATGCTGGGATTGCGAGGACGTTATCTAAAATACTAAAAAATGTGGTCACGGCTTGGTCGCTAAGCATCATTACGTTATGCACTGCTGCCGTCATTGTTATTAGATTTATTGAGCGATCTACCCACTGATTCCTGACAATTCGGTTCATAAAACCGGATATACCTCCGGGAACCTGGTCACCCAACCTCTGCAAAATTGTCTGCTGTCCTTGCAGTAATGCAGTGTTAGCGCCTGTGTTGTAGGCATCCAAGATATTAGCGGTGTTGGCATTATTATTGCTAGTGATTTCTGCTGCATTGTCTTTCAATGCCTTATTCATACATCCACCCGGCTGGGTGGTTCGGCACGTCCCAGTTGCGGCCGCTTGCTCGATTTGCGGGATGGTTGGAATATCCGGCCTGATTGCGTCTGCGGCTCTGGCGGGAATAAGGGGAAGAAAGCCCAATATTTGGTCTAATTTTGGCAACGCTGCACTGTTCACCTTTTCTTGTTCCTTCAGTTTGGTATCGATTTTTGTAATATCTGATTTCGTGGTGTTAATATCCTTGTTGATTTGTTGTACGT
>NZ_JACKZU010000149.1:0-18611 GCF_014222165.1 Nostoc sp. 2RC | reverse complement strand
CCTCCCACACCTCCCACACCTCCCACACCTCCTGCTTGCCCCATGCCCCATGCCTATTTACCTATACAACCAAACCCTGAGCAGTGAAAGCAGTTGTTCGGTATCTACAGGTTTGGTAATATAATCAGATGCGCCGGCTTCGATGCATTTTTCGCGATCGCCTGGCATGGCTTTGGCTGTTAAAGCGATGATTGGTAGGGAACGAAATTGTGGTTGTTGGCGGATGGCGCGGGTGGTTTCGTAACCATCCATTTCTGGCATCATGATGTCCATCAAAACTATGTTGATGTCGGGATTAGCTATCAGCTTTTCAATGCCATCTCTGCCATTTTCGGCAAACAGTACTTCCATGTGATAGCTTTCTAAAAAGCTAGTAATGGCAAAGATATTTCTTAGGTCATCATCGACAATCAAAATTTTGCGATTGGCTAGCACTGGGTCGGTTTGGTGCAGCTGTTCGAGTATTTGCCGCTTTGGTGCTGGCAGATTTGCCTGGACGCGATGCAGGAACAAAGCTGTTTCGTCTAATAATCGTTCTGGCGATCGCACGTTTTTAATAATAATTGTCTCTGCTAGCCCCCGCAGTTGGGTTTCTTCTTGGCGACTGAGTTCTTTGCCTGTGTAGATGATTATTGGCAGTTTCACCAGTCTGGGTTCTAGCTTGATTTGCTCAATGAGTGTAAACCCGGTCATGTCGGGCAGACCCAAGTCTAGTACCATACAATCAAAGTGCTGCGATCGCAATATTTCCAGTGCTTCTTTTCCTGTACCTACTGCTGTACTCTGGACATCGCTATTACCAATGAGTTCGATAATACTTTGGGCCTGTATGGAGTCATCTTCCACTATTAAAAGATTTTTGACTTGACGCTCAATAAAGCTTTTAATATCAGTCAATACTTGATTGAGGGCTTCTGGAGAAACAGGTTTTTGCAGGTAGGTAATTGCTCCTAGCTTTAATCCCCGTTGCTGTCTTTCATCCACAGACAAGATATGCACTGGAATGTGTCTGGTGCTGGGGTTATGTTTGAGACGATCCAGCACTGTCCAACCATCCATCTCTGGCATGTGGATATCTAGCATAATGGCGTTCGGCTCGAATTGTTGTGCTAGGGCTAGACCTTGTTTGCTTTGTAAGGCTACGATTCCTTTAAAGCCCTGCTGGCGTGCCATGTCTAGTAAGATGCGGGCGAATTTATCGTCATCTTCGATAATTAACAAAACGCGATCGCCTGATTCAATTGTTAGCCGGTCATCTGGAATTTCGCTGATGCTGGAAACCATCTTCGGTGATGGAGAAATATCTCCTTGAGAGGTATTCCGGCTTTCAACCGTTAGCACTTTTGGGATGGGGGGTGCTAATTTAGTAGGAACATTTTTAGGCTTTTCTGGTTTGCCTTCAAATTCAATTTGTGGCGTCGAAGCCTTTCTCGTTAGCGGTAAGTAGAGAGTGAAAGTACTTCCTGCACCTGGTTGGCTGATTAGTTCAATTCTGCCACCTAAAAGTTGAGCCAATTCACGACTGATGGATAAGCCTAAGCCAGTTCCGCCATACCTGCGGCTAGTTGTGCCGTCTGCTTGCTGGAATGCCTCGAAAATAATTTTTTGTTTTTCTGGTGGAATGCCAATGCCGGTATCGCTAACTGCAAAAGCAATGGTGGGTTGTTCCCCTGGGGCTACTTCAACCATACTAATTTGTAACTTCACCCCTCCCTGTTGAGTAAACTTAAAGGCGTTAGCTAAAAGATTTTTTAATACTTGTTGCAGACGCTTGGAGTCGGTAGAAATTACTGGGGGTAATTTGTCGTCTAGTTCAATGGCGAAACTGAGTTTTTGATTTTCGGCAAGTTGACGGAAAGTATGCTCTACAGATGTCTGTAAATCAGCAAAGGCCAGTTGCTCAATTTCTAGGGAAATTGTACCAGACTCAATTTTTGCCAAATCTAAAATATCATTAATTAATTCGAGTAAATCAGTTCCAGCAGAGTAGATTGTGCGGCTATACTCTACCTGTTTTTCAGTTAAGTTATTCAGAGAATTATCTGATAGCAGTCTTGCTAAAATTAACAAGCTGTTTAGCGGTGTCCGTAACTCGTGGGACATATTCGCCAAAAATTCTGATTTATATTTAGAAGATAGTGCCAGTTGGTCGGCTTTTTCTTCTAATGACTTCCTAGATTGCTCAATTTCCCGATTTTTGCGGGCAACTTCCTGATTTTGCATTTCTAGAAGTTCTGCTTTTTCTTCTAGTTCTTCGTTGAGTTGCTGCAATTCTTCGTTGGACTGCTTGATAATAAATTGTGATTCTTGTAATTTTTGGGCTTGTTCTTCTAGCAGTTGATTACTTTGTTGTAGTTCTTCTTGCTGACTTTGCAGTTCTTCTGTTAAAGCAACAGATTCGGCTAGTAGTTGCTGAGTTTGTAATTGTGAAGCGATGTTATTTAAAAATACACCCAAAATTTCACTTAATTGCTCTAGAAATGTCAGGTGTAAGTCTTTAAAAGGTGCAAAGGCAGCAAGTTCAATGACTGCATTTACCTGGTCTTCAAATATTATGGGCAATACAATGATATTTAGCGGTGGAGCTTCTCCCAAGCCAGAACTAATGCGAATATAATCGCTGGGAACTCCAGTTAAGAGAATTCTTTGTTTTTCTAGGGCGCATTGTCCCACCAATCCCTCGCCCAAGCGAAACTGATTTGCTAAGTTTTTCCGCTCTTGATAAGCATAACTACCCAACAACTTCAGCACTGGCTCATCGTTGATTGAGTCCATAACATAAAAAACGCCAGCGGACGCCCCAACTAAGGGAGCCAGATTCGACAATATCGTCCGAGATACACTTTCTAAATTTCGCTGCCCTTGAAGCATTTGGGTAAATTCAGCCAAATTAGACTTGAGCCAGTTTTGCTCGTCGTTTTTTTGAGTTGTGTAGCGCAGATTGGCGATCATTTGGTTGAAGGTGCGCTTCAGTACGCCAATTTCATCTTCGCGATCGCTTTCTGGCAAATTTACCGATAAATCCCCATCGGCCACCTTTTGCACTAACTGAGAAACTCGCCTCAGCGGTAGTGAAATGTGTCTGGTGAGAATAATTCCAATCAAAACTAAGATTGCAGCAAATAAAGGAATACTATAAACAATAGTCGCCAGTGTTTGGCGAGCCGCTAACTGTGCCCGCTCAGAACGCTGCTTAAGAAGTACATTTTCTTCATTTTTTATTGCCTGGAGTAGTTTTTGGATTCTATCCATCAACTGCTTACCCCTGTCTGTGGCAACAGCTTCCTGGGCAACTTCTAAGCCTTGGTTCTGTCGTAAGTCAATGACATTTTTCATTACAGCCATCCTCTCGGTTAGGAGTGGCTCTAACATATTCAACCGATTTTGTTGGTTGGGGTTATCTAGTGTTAATTTTTGAAGTTCCTTGAATGTTTGATTCAGCGATTGCATAGCAGCGTTATATGGTTCTAAATAACGCTGTTCTCCAGTAATAATGTAACCACGTTGCCCAGTTTCGGCTTTTGTCAGTTGTAAGTTCAGGTCTTCAATCTGACTTAATACCTCATAAGTATGGTTTTCTTTGCGCGAAGTTTCAATTAATTCATTGGTACTTTGATAGGAGATTAGACCAATTGAGGTCAGAATTGCTACGCTTAAGGTAAAACCTGCCCCAATTTTGGTTCCAATCTTCAAACGGTTCAACATTTTTAAAAAACAGTTAATTTCAATTTTTTGTAGTGGCTATCAATATTTCGATGGTCTTTCAGCTATTTAAATACTCTTTGCCAATTTTTAGCAAATCATATCTGTTAATTTTTTTCATCTCAGTTCTGCTTCAGGACTCAATTGTGATTTATTGCATGATAAAATCAGGCTTTTAGTCTCTCAAAACTAAGGTTTTAATTTATCTAGAACTGAGTTGTTTTTTAGTTATTTATATATTAATGTTAGAAATTTTTTATCGATATTTTAACATCATAGCCTGATTAAGCCTTGAGACAGTATAACTTATTTCAAAAGAAGCAACCACTTGATTTTTTAATTTATCCTCGCGGTGGATAATTAAATTTGAAACTACGAGTATATATTGAATATCTAATCTTCATCAAATAAAGGTGGTTTTTATGAGTGCAGTAATTGAGCTAGCAAGACCAAAATTTTGCCAAGGACAAAAGGTAGAATTTATTGGTGGATTGGGAACCATAATACAATGTTGTCGTAACTCTGGAAATTGGTCATATCTTGTGGAAATGGAAATGGGTATAGAACCAGAAATGGGTAGAATTGGTTGTGAGACTACTATTTTACTATTTGAAACAGATATTATTTTACTCCAAGACTACCCCCTTGCAGCTTAGGATTTTAGGATGTCATGATTGTTTTGCAAGGCTCAAATCCCCGACTTATCTAAAAAGCCGGGGATTGAAATAGATGAGATTAGACATTTGCTTAGAGGTTATTAATCACCTGGCGATCGCCTTGAATAGACTCAGCTACGGATTGCTCATAAATCCGAAAGTTTTGAATCTTGTTACTCTCTAAAATAGCTCTTGCACCTGCCATATAGATATCAGTAGCATTTAGAAATACAATAAAATTGCCAAGATTCAGTTGATGTTCGTAATATTTGGCTAAATCTTCAGGAAATTCTAAAGGATAATAGTTACTTTTAGTTATTACAGAAACTTGGCTCATGGGAAAGCCAGCTGTTTGAAGTTCTGTAAGTGCTGTTTCTAGATGTTGACGCTGACAAAAAATACCAACTCCATATTTATAGCGACTTTTGGGGGATAAATATGGCTGATAAATACCCCGGTGTTGAATGCTGTGGCGATTAAAAATCCTCTGAGCGAAATGAATTTCGGTTTCTGTACCTGTTACTATAACCAAATAGTAACCTTGGAAAACTAAATCGCTATAAACCCGCGCTTGCCCTTCAGGAATTCCCAAAGGTAGTAACGCACCAGCCAAATTTCCGGCGCGTATACCGATCGCACCACCTATGATGGTGGTAGCGATGGTTGCTGCCTCTGCTCCGGCTACCATGACTGGGCCCATACCAGGAATTGCCAGCTGAGTTATACCGCTAACAAGACCGCTTAAAGTACCACCAGTGAATTCCTCAGATGCCTTGCCAGCAACTTCTCTAGCCTTAACAGCGGCAATTTCACTTTGTTCTTCCGCCTTGCGCGCAATTACAGAAACTTTGTGCATTGGAAAGTTCGCAGCTTGTAGTTCCTGGAGTGCCAATTTTGCTTCTGAACATTCAGCGAAAATTCCGATAAATTTCCGCTCTTTTTCTAATGTCATTTTAGTTGCTTTGATTCAAAATCATTCCTAATTTATTAACTAAACTCTGAACAATTAAACAGCACTACGAGTTAGTAATCCCCAAAGGAAAATTAACAGCATTGCACCCAGAACAGCAAATAAAATACTTCCCAGTGATAAAGCTCCTACAGATGCCGCCGCCGCCGAACTACTCCCCAACAACACTTGGCCTAAATAACCGCCAACTACCGCTCCCAGAATTCCTAACACAATCGTGGAAATAATACCACCACCTTGAGTTCCTGGGTAGAAAAACTTAGCTAAAGCACCTGCAATTAAACCTAAAACTAGCCAAGCAATGATATTACCCATAATCTTTCTCCCTGTGAAAATGTTGTTTTTTTGACATTTTTATATTAAAATTTTTATGATAAGTTGCCGATCTATCTAGAGAACTAATATCAAAAATCTTCAGGCATTATTTGATGTTAGCTGTTCCCCGTTGATAGTCGGGAGTTAACAGTCAACGCTTTAAGCAGAAATAGCCCCAAAAAGCAGAAGTCAGGTTTAAAGCCCTGCCTGTAAGAGACCATTTATCGAACAGAATTCAGGAGTCAGGAGTCAGAATTCAGTTGGGTATTCTGTATGACTGAAGGCGTCAGTCGTCAGAATTCAGCATTGATTCTGTACGACTGGGAGATGAATAACCGGGTTTAAAACCCCACCAAATTGTAGATTTGGTGGTCAACAAGAAAGTCGTGGGTTTGAATCCCCGACTGTAAGCGTTCGCTTTAGCGTCTCATAGAGAAGCGTGAGCGAGTCTTCGATAGCGAGTACTCGGAGGTCGCGTATTGATTCTGACTCCTGTTAGCGGTAGCGGGACGTTTAGCTCATTCTGACTTCTGAATTCTGACTCCTGAATTCTGAATTCTTCTTCAACAAATCTAGAAAAAATTAGATGCTCTAGTCAATTAAACAAGCTTAGAGTATTAAGAGCAATATTTTTTGAGCTTCATGAATCACATAATCCATAGAGATAAATTAATATCTGAAATTAAACAATGTCTGTTATTAGCTGTTCCTTTAGCCACAGCACAGTTAGCTCAATCATCTACTGGATTTGTGGATACGGTAATGATGGGTTGGTTGGGAAGTGAGACTATTGCATCTGGAGGTTTGGGGGCTACACTCTTTACTTTTTTGCTTTTAATTACTACGGGTATTGTAACTGCTGTTAGTCCTTTAGTTGCGGAAGCATACGGAGCCGGAAAGCCTCAAGAAGTAGGTAAGATTGTCCAACAAGGATTGGGAATATCTTTGTTATTGGGTATACCGATTGTAATAATACTTTGGAATGGGGGCGCTTTATTACTGTTATTGGGTCAGAATGCCGCCACAGTAGCATTAGCAGAAACTTATTTAAGAGCGATCGCATTTGGTTTTATCCCTGCTTTAGGCTTTGCTGTACTCAAAGGTTTTCTTTCTGCTGTGTCTCAACCGCAGTTAATTACCATCACCGTTGTGTTAGGTACTTTGTTTAACATTACAGCTAATTATGTTTTGATGTTTGGCAAATTAGGACTGCCTGCCTTAGGGCTAGCTGGCATTGGTTGGGCAAGCGCGTTATCACTTTGGAGTATGTTTATTGCTTTAGTAATTTATATATATAGCCAGCATCGATTTATAAATTACCGGATATTTGACGCTGCATTTCACTACACTTTTACCAAGGAAAATTACCGCATTTTTTGGCAAATTTTTCAAATTGGATTACCGATTGGCGGATTAATTGCAGTGGAAGGAGGACTGTTTACAGTTGTCACATTTTTAGTAGGACAAATAGGAACTACTTCCCTAGCTGCTCATCAAATCGCCTTGCAAACAGCTTCTATGTCTTTTCAAATTGCACTTGGTATTTCTTTAGCAACAACTGTGCGTGTTGGACAATTAGCTGGAGAGCAAGATTTAATTGGTGTTCGCCTAGCTGGATATGTAGGTATTAGCTTGGGTGCTTTGTCTATGGCTATTGCAGGAATTATTTTTTGGTTCTTACCAAAGTCAGTTATTTCTCTTTACCTTGACATCAACAATCCTAATAATCAAGATGTAGTGAATTTGGCAGTTAAATTACTTGTAGTAGCTGCCATTTTTCAAATCGTTGACGGCGTGCAAGTCACAGCAGCCGGAGCATTACGAGGCTTAAAAGATACGCGAATTCCTATGTTAATTGGTATTTTTGCTTACTGGGCTATTGGTTTATCTATTGGTTATGCTTTGGGTATATGGTTAGGGTATGGAGCAATTGGTCTTTGGTGGGGGTTAGCAATTGGTTTAGTCAGTGCAGCCATAGTTTTAACTTGGCGGTTTAGCATTTTGCAATTTGTAAAACTTAAAATAGACAATTCAATTTCAATCTCTAATAAACAGTAACGTGAAATTTCAACACAAGGAAGCCGAAATCGGTTCACTCATCTCTGAAAAACGCTTATAGTCTGAACTTCGATGATGGTATCGCTAAAAAATCCTTTGATTTAGCGTACTTGCCAAGTATAGTAAGTGGAGTGTTGGAACAGGAAGGATTGAGCAAATTGAGTTCGATTCACGACAATTCAAGCTTCGTCTTGCATACTAATTAGTCTGGCGTAATAACCATCCTGGGCAAGTAGTTCGTCATGACTACCAGCCTCCACAATCCGCCCTTGTTCAAGTACGTAGATTCTATCTACATAACGTGCCGCCAACATCCGATGAGAAACCAGTACCGTAGTAAGTCCATTCCTGACTGCTGACAATTGCGACAGAACTAAAGCCTCAGTTCTGGTATCCAGAGCAGAAAAGCAGTCATCCAGCAGCAAGATGGGGGTTTGGCGAATCAGCCCGCGAGCTAGGCTAGTTCTTTGCTTCTGCCCACCTGATAAAGTTACCCCACGCTCACCAATCAATGTGGATAAACCTGCACTAAATTTGTTAATTGTTGCTTCAAGCTGTGCATATCGGGCAGCTTGCCAAATGAATTCGGGCGGTCGGTCTGGTTTATCGAAGGAAATGTTATCTGAAATTGGTGCAGCAAACAGAAAAGTATCTTGAGGAACATATGACAGGTTTTGGCGCAGATGTCTCAACCCGATGTCTCGTAAATCTTGCCCATCCACTTTGATTTGTCCGCTATTAGGCTCCAATTGTCTGGCCAGCAAACGCAACAAAGTAGACTTGCCAGAGCCTACACGACCGATAATAGCAATCATTTCGCCAGGGCTAATATTCAGGGATATCTGCTCTAGAACCAGACGCGATGATTCTCCAGCACTAACTGGGTAACTATATGACAGATCTTCAACTGCGATTTTGCCATCGATCGGCTGGGCTGATAAGCTGGTGGGAGCATCTTGAATCTCTGGCTTTTCATTCATAATCTCAAATACTCTGGTTGCAGCTGTACTGGCATTGAGCAAAGTATAGACAACAAAGCTGCTCTCCTTGATTACCCCAAGAACCATAGCCAAATAAAAGATGAAAGCTGTCAGCGTGCCGACGCTCATTTGCCCAGCCAATACTTGGCTTCCACCCACGCCAACAACGATTAAGGTCATCAAACCACTACCCAGCACAATGGAAGCAGTGAGAATAGCATTCAAATCGATCAACTTTTGATGAGCTAGCGCATAATGATTTGACACGCTTGTAAAATGACTAATTTCACGCTCTTCCTGGGCATGAGACTGGATGGTACGGATACCCTTGAGGTTTTGCTGTACTGTTTCTGTCAACTTACCAAAACCTGCTTGCACCCCTGCCGATGCCAGCAAAATACGCCCAGCTAAATACCAGCTGTTAACAACCATCACTAGCAGTAAAGGAATAAGCAACAATGTTAACTGGAGTGACTGTTGTACCATAAAAATC
Organism: Nostoc sp. 2RC; assembly: GCF_014222165.1. Taxonomy (NCBI): domain Bacteria; kingdom Bacillati; phylum Cyanobacteriota; class Cyanophyceae; order Nostocales; family Nostocaceae; genus Nostoc; species Nostoc sp. 2RC. The sequence continues at coordinate 9,437 of NZ_JACKZU010000149.1, read as the reverse complement.
GGGGCAATCAACACCACACCGATGATGCTCACCAGTCGATGTACAGCAGAACGAAAAAAGCGACGAATGGATTCCATATCATTAGTCGCTCGTGCCATTAAGTCACCCAAATGATAGTTTGCATAGAAACCATGACCGAGGGTCTGTAAGTGTGCATAGAACGCTTGCCGTAAATCATAAGATATATCAATTGAAATCAGCGCATTCTTGCGACGACCAAAGTGCAGGATCGCAAAGCGTACAACTGTCAAACTAAGTATCGCCAGAGTCGGTAATACAATGTTCTTATCCTGTTTTGAAATCAAATCAATACCGACTTTCAAATAAATAGGAATAGCAGCTTCAACAAGATGAACAATCAAAAGAGCTATTACTGCTATTAACCACTGAAAACGATAAGGTTTAAAGTAGTGAAAAATTTGTGACAACGCAGTTAAATTACGTAAATTTGATTTCATTTTTCCTCAGTCAGCTTCAGTTTAATCCGGCTATCTAGAGAAATAAATATTTGGATTAGATTTTCTGTAATTATTCAATCACAATAATTTACATATAATAAGGCTTACAGCTTGAAATTATCATTCAAATACAGTTAGCAAGTCAGCTTAGTTGAGATTAATTTTTTGTACAAATGTATTGTTAAAAAATCGTTTCAATATTAGACATCTTAAGTTAGACAAGATGATGCATTTTCACGTCCACCCTTGTACAATTGCGCTTCATAAAGAGTTTTATAAAAACCATTACAAAGCATTAATTCCTTGTGGTTTCCTATTTCCACTAGTTGACCATGATTTAAAACTACAATGCGGTCTACTCGCCGAATAGTCTGTAATCTATGGGCAATGATGATAGAAGTTCTGTTGGCTGTTACTTTCTCCAAAGCAGCTTGTATAGCAGCTTCGGTTTTCGGATCGATACTAGCAGTGGCTTCATCCAGAATCAGAATTTCAGGATTTAGGGCAATGACACGAGTAAACGCTAATAACTGGCGTTCTCCTTGTGATAAATTTTGGCCGCGGTCTTCCAATACTGTATCAAAGCCTAATGGCAAAGCTTCAATGAAATCTAGGGACTGTATCAATTTAGCGGCTTGTCGGGCATCTTCTAGTGTGATATTTGGATTACCTAAGGCGATGTTGTCATAGACAGTACCAGGAAACAGATGAAAGTCTTGAAAGATGATACCTACACGCCTACGGAGTTGTGCAGGATCTATCTGCATGATGTCGATACCATCTATGAATAAACTGTTTTCAGGCACATCGTAGAAACGACAGATGAGCCGCGTCAATGTTGTCTTGCCAGAACCAGTGGGCCCGACGATGGCAATGTTTTCTCCTGGTGCCACAGAAAGACTGAAGTGACGAATCACTGTTTCGCTGTTTTCATAACAAAAATTCAGATCGCGAAACTCAATCAGACCTTGCAAACCTTCAGGTAAGGGTATAGGTTGCAACGGCACTGATAAAGATTCGTTCCAGTCCAACAGCCCGAATATGCGTTCGCAGGCCGCTGCTGCTCGGAACACTGCATTTGCTTGATCCCCCAAAGCTACAATCGGACGGAACAACATATCGCTAAATTGCAAGAACAACACCACCGATCCCAGGCTAGTAGTGTGGTTCAGTACGTGTTGCCCGCCTAACCACAGGATACTAGCGATCGCTAAATAGGATATGTTGTCGATGATCGGATTGTATACAGTCTCCGCCATGATAGCCTTTGTCTCCGCTACCCGATTGGCTTGGTTAATATCAGAGTACTGTTGAAAGCTCAGTGCTTCTCGCCCCGACATCTGCACAATTTCAATCCCTGATAAGTGTTCGTGCAAATGCTCGTTGAGACGCGATAAACTGCCACGGATGACCTGATAAATCGAACTAGAATAACCTCGAAAAATGACGATTACACCCGCCACAAACAACATCAAAGGTGATAGTTCTACGGTAAGCATCGCATCCAAAGACAACATTACGCTGAAAGCAACAACCAATGGAATCAATTCCCCAGCCAACGCACCGACACCAGTCAAAAGTTCAGACAAACTCTCGATATCGTTAGCGATGCGGGTCAATACCTGCCCGACCATAACGCGATCGTAAAAAGCAGATGGCAAATGCTCGACATGGGCAAACAAATCGCGGCGCAAGTCACTCAAACCCAACAGTGCTGCATAAGAAAGCTGAGAGCGAAAGGCATACCCAAAGCCAGACCACAGCAGTACCCAAAGTAAACCAACAAGGGCGGCAGCAATTATTTGGTCGATGTTTAGTGTGGTTGCTAACCATTGGATTAATGCCGTTTGTCCATAATCTGGTAAATCAGTCCGGTAATTATGCATCAAAATACCGTCCACTACTACCCGGCTAATTACAACTGGTATCAAAACGGCAGCTGTAGCCGAAAGCATTGCAAACAGCAGAGCTAAAGCAATGCGCCAGCCATATGGAGCCATCCAGTGCCGCAGTCGCCAGACATTGCTGACAAAGGAGTTATGCTTATCGGTTGATACTTCAAAGGGGTCAAGCCGACCAAGAGTGTTAGAGGTCTTTGATGATGTCATAGTTTGATCCCCAGGACTTCGGTATTCACAAATTGCTCTTTAAAGGGTAAAGGGTAAAGGGGAAAGGTTTTAAATCCCTTACCCTTTTCCCCTTTCCCTTTCCCCAGCCCTCACCTAGCAAAGTTAACTTGTCAGACTACTAGTGCTTGTTTTATTTACTGGAACCACTTTTTAATAAAATACTGTTAATCGGTCAATTTATAGTATTTTGATGAAGCTTAATAGTCTCATGAACCAGAGTAAAAAGCAAGTGTCCGACTATAGCATAATCGGACACTGATAACGGTTATATCTCGCTTGAATACCAAGATAGGCTATCTAGAAATCCTTGACTAACAGGAGAGTGTAATAACCTAAAAGCGATAGTTGCGATCGCGTACCCACATACTAATTGGTAATGCATTACCCTGGGGATCGACTTTGGCCTTCACCACGATGGGAGGTACTTGTCCTCTTCTGGCGCGTTGGGCTTGCAAGTCGTTTCTAATTTGCTGGCGTTGGTTTTCAGGGATGTAATATTTTTCTAGGCCGTAGTTGACGGAACCATCCTGATAGACACCTCTTAAAGATACTTGATTAGCTCTCAGAGAAGTGGGGCGTTCGCTACTGACTCTTAACGGTCTCCAAGCTGTAGGAACACCACGACTAAAAGATGCTTGCTCTTGTAAAGTTACGTAGATGTTGGTTCCCTCAGGCAATCTTCTACCACTTCCACGGCCTTTGCTAACTATGGTCTGCCAACCAGGGAGTCTGCTCAAATTAGCAATGCGAGAAATGTTATAGTCTAACTCTAGAGCGTTTCCTTGTACAACGTCATTAGGGTTTACTGGCGCAGTTTGCAAAATCACCGTCTTACCAGTCATGTCTGTATAAAGCGCTTGGGCTGGTACTGCCATAATTAACGCAGTTTGTACTGCTAATGGTGCTATTAAGCGCCAAATAGGTAAGGGCTGATTCGATTTTTGTTCCGTAGCAATCAAGTAATCCCGAAAAGTGACTGTTTTGGAAAATTCAGCTTCGGGAGACAAGGATTTATTTTTAGATTCAGAAGAATTACTACTCATGAGCGTAGTCCTAAAAAGCAGGGGGTATTGAGGAGGACAAAATTAACGAGGTTAGGACTGACGCAGAGAAACTTTAACAATTTTAGATTTTTGATTTTAGATTAAAGAAAAAATCTAAAATCCAGAATTTATTCTGAATTGGTGAATTCTTTCTTCCACTACTTTTGACTTGTAGACTTAGATGTACCGCTTTGGCGGCGTTCAAACCAAAGTCCACCACTAATTAAAGCCGAACCGCACAACACAAAGACCAGAGACTTAAATAGTAAGTCGGTATCATACTCTTGTACCCGACTGATAACTTGGAGTGTTACTAACAGCATACCGCCCCAAAAGGAACTTCTGTTGTTCAATTTCAATCCTTCTTGAATTAGTCCCCAGGCTAATGTTGCCAGAAGTACATTGAAAATAAAAATTCCAAGTTCATCAACTCGGCTGATAGTTTGATGCCAAAAAGGTACTAAGGCAATAAACACCAGAAAAGTAGTAATGACAGCAGTGGTAAAAATCACTTCGCGGCGGGGAGGATTATTTCTTTGACGCAGCAAAAATAACCATTGCAACACCGCTAAGCCGCTGAGAATTCCCAAATCAATTATCGGCAGAGACTCGAACAAATTCGTCAAAGTCGTTGGTTGATTAGAGCTATAATCTGGAGAATCCCACACCCAACGGAAAGATAGGACATAGAAGACTAGACCAAAGCTAATCAACGCTAAATTACGAGCTAGGGATTGAAACAATCTGTAATTTATGGTTGGAAACAGCAGATCGTCATAACTCCAGAATAATGCAGGTGGCAGTGCAAAAGCAAAAGAAGCCACCCAAGGAGCTATATCAGCATAATTTAGCAGTGGGAGAGGATTGAGGTTGGCTTGCAAGGAGCTAGCAAACACGAAGGCTGCTAGAGCGAAAATCCAACGCGATCGACAGAAGTAAGCCAAGGGTACAAACACTAGCCATGCTAACAAAGGCATGTGCTGTACCAGCAGTCGCGACCAAGTTACTTCACTAGAAGAGTACCATAAATCTTCTAGTCCCGTCCAATAGCCAATTTCCACAAGGATAATTGACAGAATTCCTAAGGAATTTAAGAACAAACTGTAGGCTAAGACTGCAACACCAAACCCCCAAGCGAGAAACAATTGGGAGATTGAACCGCTAATGTTGAACATCTGGGCCATAAGCAGTAGATTTGCGCCTAAAATGAAAGCACTTAAAATGAGCAAACCCTCTCCCAGTAAGCGTTTGCTTTGTTGTGGCTTCTTGGCGTCACGTTGTTTCCAAGTGTAAAAACCAGTTATGGCGGTTGTAAAAAACAAACTCATCAGGACAATAAACTTGACTTCTCGCGAGCCAGATTGCCAGTTTGCTGCTACAAAAGTAACTATGCCCAAGCATAAAAGAATGCTGCCTATGGCGATCGCTATTGCAATAAAGCGATCGCGTGCAGCAGCGTCCAGGTTTTTAAATTGGTAACGTTCTTCTATCCGTTCGTACTGCGAAGAACTAATTATTCCCTCATCCCTCCATAATTGTGCTTCTTTGCGTAATTTTTGCCTAAAATTATCTAAGAACATGACCTTCTCCGGTGCAGTGGGGTAGCTTGGCCATTGCATTCCCAATGGCGGTCATTATATTTTGAGTATGATGCCAAAAGTCTTAATTACACTGTTCTTATGTAACAGTTTTACTGATATTCTGATACAGCTAAATTAGTAAGAATTCAGAACTCAGAATTCAGAACTCAGAATTGGTGAATTCTGAATTTCCATTGCGTTGATTTACACAGGGTTTTTCAGGTCAATGAAGTACATCACTAAGGGCGTAGATTTTGCCTTACCGTGGGGTAATTGTCTGTTATATATAAATTTTGAATTGTTAACTGTAGCTCATACCATTTCACAAAAATGATACACATACAAGCTCAGCTTTCCCACAGAGTAAAGCCGTTCCCCCGTACAAATTATTGTATTTCTATCAATATTTAAGTGAATTAATATCACTTCCTAATCCCTATTTGCCAAAATAATTTCAAAAAAATTCAAAAAATAAATTACAATTATATACATGGAAAAAGCTTCTAATTTATTACTTAAACTTTCGCGGCGTTTGTTTACAAATCTCGATGAGCAGGAAAAATTTATTCAGGCATTAATAAAGCCCCAAATATTTACATCTAGCATCCTTTGGTGTCAGGAAAAACCAGAAAATTCACCTTTTTTAGTGGAAACACCAATTGATTGGCAACCGCAATTTATAGACCGTTTACAGTTAGGAGAAAAACCCGGTCAACATTCACTACATGAAAAAGGATATTTTTATTGTTTAGATTTTTCTTCAGTGTTTGCTGCTTCCACTTTATTAACGATTCCTCAGCCAGTGGATTTAATTTTTGATATGTGTGCTGCACCAGGAGGGAAAAGTATCTTTGCTTGGAAAGCTTTGCAACCTGATTTACTCATCAGTAATGAAGTGATTGGTAAACGTCTGGGAATGCTAATTTCTAATTTAAAGCGTTGCGATATCAATCCCAGTGCTGTAGTTAATAGAGATTCGAGTATATTTGCCGAGACAATTCCAGCTTCTAGTAATTTGGTAATAGTTGATGCTCCTTGTACTGGACAATCGCTACTGGCTAAAGGCGAAAAAGCACCTGGTTGTTTTCATCCAACTGCTATTAATAAAAGCGCAAATCGACAAAAACGCATTATAGCTAATTCTGCTAAACTCGTTGCACCACAAGGATATCTAGCTTATATGACTTGTACATACTCACCCGAAGAAAATGAGCAAGTTGGTGAGTGGCTTTTGGAACGTTTTCCTAATTTTCAAGCAGTGGAAGTTAGTCATTTAGCTAAATATCAATCACATTTAACAACAATGCCTTGCTATCGAATATTTCCTCAAGATGGTTTGGGTGCTGGTGCATTTACAGTACTATTTAAAAATACTAATGAAAATCAAAATCAGGAAATTAATTTAGATGCTCTTTCTTCGTTATATATCTACCAAAATATCAAAAAATCTAGTTAAATAAACTCCGTAAAATAAATTATTATGGTGAAAGTGTTGACTGTTGATTGTTGAGGAGTTCATAATCTTTCTAGTCTCCAATTACAAGTTCAATATTGGACTCATATTTGATTTTTGTGAAACTAGGTACACTTTTATTACTTTTTACCTGTTAAGAGTCTCTACGAATAGTTCGGCGAATCAAACCGGATTTCCATATCAGTTTAGGGGTGCAAGATGCAAAGATATCTGAAAGTACTAAGACTATTTTGGAGTGCGGCGATCGCATCTGAGTTAGAGTATCGCATCAATTTTCTCATAGCTACCCTCAGTAGCTTGGGCAATCTTGTCGGCAGCCTTTTTGGACTATTTTTGTTTTATCGCACCGGCTACACTTTTGCTGGCTGGTCATGGGAAGCAGCTTTAGTAGTTCTAGGAATTTTTACCCTATTGCAAGGATTTTCCGCCACTTTTCTGGCCCCGAACTTAAATCGCATTGTGCGTCATGTGCAAGAAGGCACTCTTGACTTTATATTATTGAAACCCATTCGCAGTCAGTTTTGGCTTTCCACTCACACCATTTCACCTTGGGGGTTACCAGATTTAATTTTTGGTTGCATCATTATTGGCTACGCAGGTCAACGCCTGGGTGTAAGTATAGACAAATATTTACTCAGTATAGTGCCCTTATCATTTAGCTTGGTAATTTTATATAGCCTGTGGTTTATATTAGGTTCCATGACGATTTGGTTCGTTAAAATATACAACGTTACTGAGGTTTTGCGTAGTTTATTAGAAGCAGGTAGATATCCAATTACAGCTTTTCCAACTGTTTACCGCTTTTTCTTTACCTTTGTAGTACCAGTCAGTTTTTTAACAACAATACCAGCCCAAGCAGTGCTAAATCGTGGTGAAATTACCTGGTTTATAGGTGCAGGAGGATTGGCACTAGTATTATTTTTAATTTCTACTTGGTTTTGGCAATTTGCCTTGCGATTTTATACTAGTGCTTCGAGTTAGTGGTCACAAACAAGTCAATTAGAGAAATTGTATTGAATTTACTAATCAGGATTTATTTTAGTGATAAATTCTAGGAAAGCTAAGTTTTACCTTTTCTTTGTACTACTCCTATCTCATTGTCAGAATACCTAAACTTGTTTGACTAAGCGTTAAGGAGGAGAAGATATAGGAAATTTTGTAGTGGGAAAAGAGTAATACCAATTAAAATCACTTTTCTATAGCATCGGTAAATGATTTGCCAGACATGCTGCTTTATGCTGTTATCACAGTATTTCCTACATGTTCTCAATGAGAACTGAGGCATGGAAAATAACATGTTTTTAGAATTTTTAGCTAGCCTGCAACGATTATTTGTTGGTTACATTCCAGCCGCTGTATTAGGTAGTTTCATCGGATATTTTATCGCTATGAATAGCATGGTTTATCAGCTATTCAGGCGGATATTTCAGATACCACATAGTATTCCTCCTATAGCTTTACTACCGATTACTTTATTAGTGTTTAGAGAAAGTGAAGCTGCGGCTATTGTTATTATTTTTTTGGGAACTCTCTGGACAGTAATCATTAATACTGCAATAGGTCTGCGACATTTTCATAGACAAAATAAGAACTTTCGAGTAGCTATATTTCATATCTTTCATGCCCTGAAAGTTGGAATTTGGGTAGCTTGGTTTACAGTAATTGCCACAGAAATGTTGATAGGGCCAAAAGGATTAGGCTTTGTTCTTTGGGATAGTTATAAAAATGGTAATATCGATTCCATAATCGAGACAATACTCTACATTGGTATTATTGGTTTTTTGTTGGATCAGTTGCTAGATTTTGCAGCATCTATTCTCTCGCAAATGGTTTCAGATAATAAAAAATCTTCCTAATTGGATGGTTTGTTATAAATCCCTGAGGTAATTGAAATATTTAGCGTGATTCTATTTTTGACACTCGTTCCTCTAGTTGATTCACTTGTTGCTTTAGTTCAATCACTAAAGTTGCAAGTCTATCGAACATGGGATCTTGTCGTGATGAATTTTGTCTGGAACCTGTTGATTGTCGTGGAGTAAGTGTTGTTCTTGGCGATGGCGATCGCCCGCCTCTATTTATTTGAGATTCTAGCTGATTTAACCGCGACTCAACACGATTAAAGTCAGCTTCCAAGTTATTCAGCCGGGACTCAATTTGCTGCGATGAAGCAGTATTTGAAAATAGCCCACCCCAGATAATTACTCCTAAAATTCCAGCAATTATTAGCAATTTTATTTTATTCATATATTGCGCTAATCTTAATAACGGAGAATTCAGAATTCAGAATTCAGGAGTCAGGAGTCAGAATTCAGAATAAGCTCATATAGCAGTCTGATTTGATTAATGAACTAATCTGTATAGGCAGGCAAGAGGCAATAGGCAATAGGCAACAGGGTTATAAAAGAGTAAACCGTACGGGATTTTCTTCAAAAATCAAATAAGATTCCTATACCTAAAGTTAGGACTTCCAATACAAATTACTGAATTCTGACTCCTGACACCTGACTTCTGACTCCTGACTCCTGACTCCTGACTTCTGACTCCTGACTCCTGAATTCTGACTCCTGACTCCTGACTCCTGACTCCTGACTCCTGACTCCTGACTCCTGACTCCTGACACCTGACACCTGACTCCTGACACCTGACTTCTGACTCCTGACTCCTGACTCCTGAATTCTGACTCCTGACTCCTGAATTCTGACTCCTGAATTCTGACTCCTGAATTCTGACTCCTGAATTCTGACTCCTGAATT
>NZ_JACKZU010000148.1:0-18761 GCF_014222165.1 Nostoc sp. 2RC | reverse complement strand
AAACCCCCAAGACCGCGCTGGCTCACCTTTTCCCCAAACCAAATTCCAGTTTAAAATCCAAAACCTGAGCAGTATTGAGATCCCTCCTTTTCCCTTTAACCTTTCCCCTTTTCCCAAGGCGTTGCCATCTCCCCATACCTAATGCCCATTAAAAGAAATCAGCCACCCAAGGAGAACTGGCTGCAAATATTTGCGTAGCTGCTGAAATGGCTGTTTCTGTGCCATGCAGTTTTCCGGCTATTTGCAGATGGTAGGGAGAAAATAAACTTGTGTATAGTGGTGCTAGTTCTCGGACATCTAGCTGCAATTCTCCTTTGCCACCTTTTGTAACTTCACCGCGTCCGTTGGCAACAGAAAGGATGAATTTACCATTGTTTGCATCTAGCAAATTATCTCGAATCTCTAGGTGCAGTTCTGTTTTGATTCCTGATGGATAACCGCGCATGGATAATGCTTTGACTACATCTACTATTCGTAGCATCCACCGAAACTGAGTGGAAATCTTGGCAGTTTGCTCTGGTAATGCCAATGTTAAGGTATCAATTGCAGAACTCTTCCAACGCACCTGCTGAATTTGGGAACGATGGCTGGCTAGAAGAGACCAAAAAGTTTGTGTGGCGGCAGCTGTTTTGAGTACCCAATCTTTGACAACAATGATTTCACCATTCTGTGTTCGTTCTTGAGTGAAGATAATATAACCTTGGGGTTGGTCTTTTGTACCAATTAAATAGGCATAGGTCATTTCCTTTTCATCGGGTTCAATTAATCGCTGCCAAATTGCAGGATGTCGGTCTAAATATCCATGCGTGAGTTTTGCTTGCTGCTGATATAGTTTGTTAAAGACTTCCAGATTTATGGGAAATACTGGTTGCAAAGGTAAGGGTTGCTCTCGTAGTCCAATGGCGTTGGTTGCAACTTCCCAAATGTACCAACTACCCCCTTGCTCATACCCGACTTTTCGATATAAGCTTTGCACGGCTGGATAAAGAGCAGAAAGCGGTATGCCTCTGTCATAAAGTTCTTTAAGGGTGTGCTGCATGAGAGCGATCGCTCCTCCGGAACCACGGTATTCTGGAGCAATAGCCACTACGGCAATTCCCGTCATTGGTAAACACTCACCACCCCACCACTGACCCATGTCCAGAGTTGCTAACCCACCAATTAATTGCTGTGACTCACGAATAATGCGAAAGTTTTCTAAGCCAATTTGGTTTATGTAAGTTTCCTCACCACCAATTGCGTTGACGAAACACTGCTTAAAGATAAACGCAAGCTGCTGAATATCCTGGGCATGAGCTAGAGTGCTGTATTCAAATTGGAGTGTCATCTCTTATACGTTTAATAATACAAATCGAAAATTATACTACAACTAAAGTTGCTTGAATTCTTCCTCATTAGAGCAATTTTCAGGTAAATAAACCACGTTGTAGGGCGAACAACCGTTCGCCCCTAGCAGGGATTGTGGTTCAAATAGATGAAAAACGCTGTAAATTACAACTTACGGAAAAACTCTGTGAAACTATTATTTCTCCGTGACCTCTGACTTGAAAAGTTATGAGCGTTCTAAAACATTTACTTGTAAGTCTCTAAACTGAATACTGGGTTAAAATGCAATGTTTCAGCCCACCTTAGCAATCATCTGTCCAATTTCTTGAGGTGTTGCGCCTGTTGCTAGTATTGCTCGGATCAACATTTCTATGGAAACTGATGCATCAGCATTTTCAGCGTTAGCTATACGGGGTTGACTGGTATGAAGTTTTTCTGCTAATTCTGTTTGAGTCATTAACTTCTGTCGTCGTTCTTTGAGGTTACGACTGAGAGCTAATTTAATCTCTATTAGAGTGGCTTCTTCTGGCGTAAGTTCTAAAAATTCTGCAACATTGCCAACTTTCCAGCCCTTTTCCTCTAACTTTTTTCTTTTGGCTTCATCCATAATGCTAATCTTGTAAGTCCTTCTCGTATTGGCTAAGTCTTTTTTTGCAATTGTTGATGATGCTGGTTGGTGTTGCTTTGGTAGTTTTATTAAACACTTCAACAATTACAATCACATCATCATCAATTCGATAAATAATCCGCCAGTTTTTGTCTGCATCCCGAATTCGTAGTTCATGGCATTGTGCCCCAATACTTGGCATCGGTCGGGAATGTGGCAATCCGAGGTTTTCACCTTGCTGTAAGCGTCTGAGCAACACGCCTGACTCTATACGTGCTTCTTGGCTGAAGGGAGGAGTTTTAATCTCACCATGCAACCAAATTAAAGGTTTATCGTTGCGATCCATGTGGTTTTTATATCATATATGATATAAAAAATAAATTTTTATAGCTCAAGTTTGAGCATCAGAAGGTCAAACTTGGATTTCAAACCCTAGCTAATATCAAAATCTAGATTATAATTCCTGATACTTATTTGAACCCCGACAAAATTCTAATGAATGTTCTCATTAATTTATTGCTGTTTTTGCTGCCAATTCTAAGTAGTCTGTGGATTGCTCAAAGTTTCGATCCTTTAGCTTCTTATCAGCCTCTCCAAGTTATAGACGGTGCAGCTTTATATAAAAAACAATTAACAAACGGTAACGAAGCTTTTTTACAAGTTATTGACCTCCGGAAAATGCATATCGACCAAATCATTGGAGAGGTGGATAATATGGGTGAAAAGCAAGGTAAATATTATCAAGGAGAGGGTGGACATTACAGCCCTTTTTTCAAAAACAAATTATTCTCGAAAGTTGCAGAAGAATATCAACAGCTTTATGCTAACAACGTTTTTTCTATTATTAATTGTTCTTTTTTTGAACAATATCAACCCAGTACACAATTATCTTTTCCCATTAAACTTAATGGTGTAGTCATCAGTGGCGGGAATAATCCTTACGGGCCGGTCAAAGAACCAAAAGATAAATATTATCGTAATATTCGCCTCAAGGCTTTAGTGTGGGATGATAATCAAGCATATATTACAAATTACGATCCAACGAGCGGTGCGCCACTCAATGAAAAAGCAGTAAAAAATGCAATTGTCACCTACCAATACAGCGACCATCCGGCAAAAGTCTTAGCCCAAAATCAAGTAAATAAATACCAAGTCATGGGTACTCTTAACAAAGATGGTGTGAAAGGTGACGAACTGTTGTTGATTGTGACAGCGAACCAAACAACTTTAGACGAGGCGGCGGATTTATTGCGTAAATTAGGAGTCAAAGGGGATATCATTACCGTTGATGGTGGCAGATCCACTTATTTGTTTAATCCCCAAAGTGGAAATATTATTGTTCCACAAATGTCTAATTTGCAAGCAAATCCTACTTTTCGAGATTTACCTCATTATCTGGGATTCCGTAAGAAAAGTAAAAATCAGATTGCGCCAAAAATTTTCTTGAGTCAGCCAGCCGGTAAAGTCGTTGCGAACAAAGATCAACCTTATTTAATATTGTGGCGAGACAATTTTGATGGCGATGTCTCGATTAGGTTGTACTATGAGAAGAAACTTATTCAAAACATTTCTCCCCATACTGCTAGCGATGGAATTCATCAATGGATACCACGTATTCCAGTAAAAGAAGGATATTTTATTCGGGTTTCTAGCTTGCAAGACCGGAATATTTTCGCTGAATTGGAATTTTAGCTCAATGGGAAAATGAAATGAATGACTGGCTAATCGCAAACCTCTTAATTAGATTGGCGGTGTGGCAGTGGTCGGAATTGTCATAGTTTCTCACAGTAAACAACTAGCTTTGGGTGTGCGGGAACTCGCCGCACAAATGGTTCGGGGTGAAGTTCCCATGGCCATTGCAGCAGGGATTGAAGATCCCCAAAATCCTTTGGGTACAGATGCCATCCAGGTGAGTGAAGCGATCGCTGCTGTTTTCTCTGATGATGGTGTGTTGGTGTTAATGGATTTGGGTAGTGCTTTACTCAGCGCAGAAATGGCGCTGGAGTTTCTGTCGGAGGAACAACGGCAAAAAGTGTATTTGTGTGAAGCGCCTCTGGTGGAAGGTGCGATGGCTGCTGTGGTAGCTGCTGCGGCTGGTGGAAACATTCAGCAAGTGATGGCGGAGGCACGGGGCGCATTAGTAGCAAAAGCAACTCAATTGGCTGGAGTTAGTAGCCCTGCGTCGGTTGGGGATAGCGACATCCCAGCCAGCAATGCAGAATCTCCAAGGGCAGAAATTCGGCTAACTGTCAGCAATCGCTTGGGTTTACACGCCCGTCCGGCAGCCCAGTTTGTGGCAACGGCAGCCCGGTTTCAATCTCAAATTCTGGTGCAAAATTTAACTAGAAATACTGCCTTAGTCCGGGGCGATAGCATTAACCAAGTCACAACTTTAGGGGTGCGTCAAGGACACGAATTGCTAATTACTGCCACAGGTGCTGATGCAGATGCAGCACTGGCAGCATTGCAAGTATTGTTTGCAACTAACTTTGGCGAAGATAATGCAACTTTGAATTATTCAGCAGTGTTGCAACGCGAAGTTACCCCAAGCACTGATGGCGAACTCGTGGGAATTCCGGCTTCTGCGGGAGTGGCGATCGCACCTGTTGTTCATTATCAACCCGCCCCCATTACAGTTACGGAATATCACGTAGAAGATACTGAATCTGAGTGGCAACGTTTACAAGCTGCAATTCACATCGCCCGCCAAGAAATTCAAGCGGTGTTCTCCCAAGCATCTTTTCAAATTGGCGATGCAGAAGCCGCCATTTTTGATGCCCATTTACTATTTTTAGAAGATCCAGTTCTTTTAGAAGCGGCTCATGGGCGCATTTTAGAACACCATATCAATGCCGAAGCTGCTTGGCAAGCCGTAGTCGATGAAGTGGCTTCTTCCTACCGCACACTTGAGGACTCTTATTTGCAAGAACGAGTGGACGATGTTGTGGATGTGGGGCAAAGGGTGATGCGCTTACTCACTGGCAATGCCCCAGCCAACTTGCATCTAGAGTCACCAGCGATTTTGGTAGCCAGCGATTTAACGCCTTCAGATACCGCCGGACTCGACCCGACAAAGGTGTTGGGGATTTGTACAACTTCAGGGAGTGCCACTTCCCACAGTGCAATTATCGCCCGGACATTGGGTATTCCCGCAGTTTTGGGACTAGATGCCCAGGTGTTGCACTTGGCAGATGGTACTCTCATGGCATTGGATGGTGAAAGCGGCAAAGCTTGGGTAGAACCAGAGTTAGATATTCTAGAACAGCTTCAGACAAAGCGAGAAGCTTGGCAAGCTGCCCAACAGCAAGCACAAGCCACGGCACACCAGCCAGCAATTACTTCTGATGGTCGGCAAGTGAGCGTTTTTGCCAATATCGGTAGTATTAATGATGTGCAAGTTGCTGTAGCTAATGGTGCCGGAGGGGTGGGACTACTCCGCACCGAGTTTCTTTATTTGGACAGAACCAGCGCCCCCACAGAAGAAGAACAACTAGCAGTGTATCAGGCGATCGCTGAAGTTTTAGAACATCGTCCGTTGTTGATTCGGACTTTGGATATCGGCGGCGATAAGCCACTTCCTTATTTGAGGGTAGGTTTTCTCGAAGCCAACCCATTTTTAGGTTGGCGGGGAATTCGTTTTTGCTTGGGGAATCCAGAAGTTTTTAAAACTCAATTGCGGGCAATTTTGCGAGCTAGTGTCGGACACCAAATTAAAATTATGTTGCCCATGATTGCCACTGTCACTGAGGTGCGGGCAGCTAAGGCAATTCTGGGTGAAGCGCAAGCTGAACTCAAGCAAGCTGGTATTCCCTTTGATGCAGGGATAAAAATAGGAATTATGGTGGAGGTGCCCTCAGCAGTGGCCATGGCCGAACGATTAGCCACTGAAGTAGACTTCTTTAGTATCGGCACTAATGACCTTAGCCAGTATGTCATGGCAGGCGATCGCACCAACCCACGGGTGGCAAATTTAGTTGATGCCTTACATCCAGCAGTGTTAAGGATGGTAAAACAAACCGTTGAGGCTGGCCATAGGGCAGGAATTTCCGTGGGTTTATGTGGCGAATTGGCAGCCGATCCTTTAGCAACAGCGATTTTATTAGGTTTGGGGTTAGATGAATTAAGTGTGAATCCTCAAAGCATACCTGCAATTAAGCAGAGAATTCATCAGTTAAGTTTAGCCGAGAGTCAGGCGATCGCAACATCAGCATTGCAACAAGATTCCGCACAACAGGTTAGAGAGTTATTCACCCACCCACACCCATGACTATTATAGAGACGGCGATTTATCGCGTCTCTTACCTTCACCGAATGCAATGCAACGTCTCTACCTGGTGGCGCTTTGAAAAATCTGTTCAGCAGTTAAATTCAATTCCGGGAAAGTTGGTGATTCAATGACATCGCCCTGAAGAAACTGTCGGACTTGGTATTCCCCCTCAACCAACAAGTAAACTGAGATAGTTGGTTGTTTGGGATTGCCGATAAATCGTCTACCACCTAAAGCTGCATAATCTACAATCCAGTATTCCGCGATACCTACTGCTTCATAGTCAGCAGCTTTTTTTAAATAATCATCTCTCCAATTGCTACTTACTACTTCAATTACTAAAGGAATTGATTCTGAATCTGATACAGTTGATTCTTTTTTCCACAGAGGCTCATTTACTAAATTAGGACGATTTAATATCAGCACATCTGGTGAATAAGCTGAATCAGCTTCCAATGGTTTAATAAAAGCTGTTTTGGGAATCAAGTAAGGCAGTTTTAGTCTCTTAATTTCGGCAGATATTTCTAGCGCCAAAAAACCGACAATTTCTTCATGGTCACCTTTTGGTGGTACCATCTCAACAATTACTCCATCATGCAGTTCATAGCGTCGCTGCGGGCTTTCTGGATACCAACTGATAAATTCATCGAATGTTACTAATTTACGTAAGACTTGAGTCACGTCCCTTCGCTCCGAATTCAAAATCAAAATTAACGATCCCCTTAAATAAATAATGGCGGTTGTACGTGGAGGTAAGGCGGGTGGCAATACTGGTCGGTTAAGGATTTTAAACTGGAATTTGGTTTGGGGAAAAGGTGAGCCAGCGCGGTCTTGGGGGTTTCCCCCATGAGCGACTGGCGAACCCCGAAGGGGTTAAAGGGAAAGGGTTAAAGGTTTTTTCTTTCCCTTTTCCCCTTTCCCTTTCCCCCAAAACCCGACAAGTATTGAGGCGGGTGGGGGGTTTCAGAATTTATAACCCACATTCCGTTAACAAAACCCCTCTCAAGGGATCCTGGAAGGGGTAATAAGGGGAATAGGGAGTAGTATACCCTTGTTTTTTTGACTGCTAGTTTAAATTCCCAGCCTTTTTAACAACACTCTTTAACTCTTCAAAGGTGATACTGCCATCTTTGTCTCCGTACATACTCAGCAACTCCTGGGGACTACTGACACCTGTTTCTGCTGAGATGACTGCACTTAAGCCTGGGCTTAAAAAAAGCTCATTTATCGAAACTTTACCATCTCCATCGCTATCCAAGGTATTAAAAAGAGATTGAAGCTCTTGCTCGGTTGCCATAATTTTTCTATTTGTAATTAATTGTTCTTCGATCGTACAGGACTAGGGCGATCGGCAAAATCATCCCTAGTATAAAAAAACTGCAACATCCTTCTATCGTTCGATGGGCATTTTTTTTAACGTAGACGCGCAGCGGCTTGCCCCAGGCTACCGCAGAGGCGCAGAGTATACACAGAGAGAAGAAACAGAAGTAAAAAATTGCTTAACTGAACTGTATTGTGCTATATTTGCCAAATTTTGATGGTTTGGTCTGTACTACCGCTAGCGAGTAACTTACCATCAGGACTCAGGGCGAGAGAATTCACCGTCTCTAAATGACCAGTCAGGGTTTGCAGTAGTTCGCCTGTGGAAACTCGCCAAATTTTGATGGTTTTATCTGCACTAGCGCTAATTAAAGTTTGTCCATCTGGAGTAACGGCTAGGGATTTTACTGCTTGCGAGTGTCCGGTTAATGTGTGCAGCAGTTTACCAGTGGCGAAATGCCAGACTTTGATGGTTGTGTCTGCACTACCACTGAAGAGGAGTTGTGCATCGGGACTCATGGCAATTGCATTGACTCCGCCATCATGACCGTTTAGCGTGCTTAACGGGTCGCCTGTGCGTGGATTCCACAACCTGATTTTGTTATCAGAACTACCACTGGCAAGTATTGTACCATCAAGGCTGATTGCCACGGCATGAACAGCCGATGAATGCCAAAGGGTACAAATGCGATCGCCTTTATCTAAATTCCAAATCTTTATTTTATTACTGCCACTGGCAAGAATTGTACCATCTGGGCTAATTGCCACAACATTTACTGGTTTTTGATGCCCTAAAAGTGTGTGCAATACTTTGCCTGTTTTTAAATGCAAGACTTTGACATTACTTTTGGGGTGTTCGCAGCTACCAATAGCAAGGAAATTACCATCGGGGCTAATTGCTAGAGATGAAACTTCACCCAAATTATCTGTCAAAGTGCGGATGAGTTTGCCGGTTCGCAAATTCCACAGATTGATGGTTTTGTCTGCACAACCACTAACTAAAATTTCGCCATCAGAACTAATGGCCACACAGGTAACTTTGCCAGCATGTCCAATGAGGGTATATCGAAGATTGGCATTTTCTAAGGTGCGCTTGTGTTTGAGAATGGCGATCGCTTCTAGGAGTTTTTCTACAGCTAGAATATTTTGGCGATCGCTCACAGCTGTAAAATATTCTTTTAAGTTTTGGAAATATTCTTCATCTTCAATTTTCACGGCTGATTGCATGGCCTCCAAGGGGTTAGCAAATTCCTGTGATGAAGCTTGACGTAATTCCAACCATGTGCTAATTGAATAATCAATTTGTTCTTGTGCCCAAGAGCGATCGGGTAAATGAGATAAACTTTGAGCTAACTGCAAAGCCAACTCTGGAACCCAACAACGTCGTTCATCTTCTAGAGCTTGGTAGACTTGTTTATAACCTGTGGCTATTGCTTCCACAGATTGGAAATCAAAAGCATCTTTGAGCAAACTTGGCAGCAACTTTGGCAGCAAAGGCGGTATATCATGATGAACTAAATGATAAATATCCGCTACCCAAGCCGCAACCAGAAAATGACAACTAATCAACACCTGACAAAGCTGTTCAAAATCTTGATGATTAACTTGATATTGCAAGGATAACTTGCTCACATCAATACCTTGAGCCTGCCATTTTTCTGATTTTTCTAAAATTGCCAAATTAAATACATTATCTCTGCCCAAAAGATTGATTTCTTCTAAGTTTTCTCCCAACGCCAATAATTCATCTCGAATTTTCTTCCACTCCCAAGCGCGTCTTTTAGCGGATTCCTGAAGAATTTCTTTATAAGATAACCGTGCAATTGTTTTGTAGTAATACTTACCTTGTTTTAATCCCCAATAAGCAATCCGAAAGTTGAGGTAATCTCCATCATTTTCTGACTCTAAAATTAAAATTGGTTCTGTTTTTAAGATGCCATACAGAGCCTTGATACTGGATTCACTATGAAAACGTTTACTATCCCAAGCTCCAGCCAAAAATTCTGTTGGTCTCATAGGATTGTGTAGAGAATAATGTTGATTGAACAACTTTCTTAAACCTTCAGCCAACATTAGTTCTATTTCCGAAACGCCATCACTCCTATGTTCAAATTGGTCAAACTTGATTTGCGGAGGAGCAAGAAAAATTTTGAGGGGAGTCCGTCCTTGATTTGTATGAGATTCTAAAATTTGTGACGGGTATAATCTTAAAGGCCAACTCTCAAAAATTTTGTATACTTCTGGTAACTTAAGAGCAGTCTCTCTTTCTTGATTTGCTACTTTTAATTGTGTTTCACGCTGATAAACAGCTAATTGTTGTTGCAGAAGTTTTGTTTGTTCAAAACTTCCATCATAGCTATCATTTTCTGCCATCATATTCTTGCCAAATCTGACAGCTTCATTAATAACTGTAGGCAAGAGATAATTAGTTGTAGTCAGACTTTCTTCCCTTCTCTTTTGTATCAGGTCTACAATTACAGGTGCAAACTCTAATACCAATTGAATTAGTAATCTTAGCCCTGGCTCCATAGGAAGAGTCCTGTTAAATAAATAACACTAACAGTGTGCTGAAAATCTGAATAATAGCCGAATGTTGAACATTGTATAGACAATTGCTCTACTCTTTGTCTATGGCATGTCATCTATCCAAAAAGATAGCATGTATTGTCCAAATTTTCTGCAAACAGTTATCAGGCCTATGATGTGGGGTTGAGAGGCAGCATCTAGTAATTTCTTTAATCCACAGATTATGGATTTTAGATTTTGTATTTCCCTGAAGATATACCTGGAGGAGGAGTCATTGATTAAAAAAATCTATCCCTAATTTGTCGTTACCTATTCCTAAAGAAAGACCAATAAATTAAGTATTGAATTTTGTCGAATCTTGTGGGACGGGCGTTTCGCCCAACCATAACTCTATTTACACAAGATATGCACTCCACAAGAATAATTTCGATGTTTTTTAATTTAGAAATACCTCAAGCCAACTGTTAAAATCTGATTCCCAGTTGTCCATTAAAGCCACGAACAGAATTGTAGCCAGCACCCACAAAAACATTATCACTAGCGCCTACCTGAACGCCACCTGAAACCGCAACACCTTTATCTTCTGAATACAGTCCAACTCCTACATAAGGTGAAACTACAGGCAAACTAATAAATTTCAAAACATCTACTCCTGTAGCGCCATCAGGGCCAGTTCCTACTTCAACTCCAAAATTCAAAGCCCTAGCTCCCACAGCATAAGTTATATCGCCATCTTTGCCACCTACTGAAACCCAAGGTTGTGGTATCACTTGAGCCGATGCTTGGTTGGGGGTAAATAAACCTAAGAACCCTATGGATGTAATTAATGTTTTAGTAATAAAGCTTATTTTCACGGTATTTTCCTACACTAACTGCGGCATTTTCATTGTTTTCTCAGAACTAGCAAATTTCAGCATTGCTGTTAACTAAGATTTGTCCATGATGGCTAATGCTGACGGAATGAAGCTCATTTAAGTGCCCGTATTTATGACACCAGATGTAGAGACGTTGCAATGCAACGTCTCTATCTATATTTTTCCAAAATCTAAAATCCTTTCTACTCCCAAGTGGATACATTTCGCAACACATCTGGAATTTCTCCTTGAGACAAAGGAAACTCCAGAATAGTCTCTCTATAACCTAAATACCCAGATTCAGCGAAGGATAATAGCATTCGCGAAAGCGCCAGCCAAACCTCTGGTTCGTATTCCCAATCACGATAACGCGAAGCTTGACCAGCAATTGAGCGTAGTGCCCAGAAATATGAATTTCTGACCACCGAACCGCCTTTTTTGAACTCTGGTAAATCCTCATGGTGAATAAAAAGTAATTGATTGTCGATTCTTGCTCTCATTGAAATTTTGGATTTTAGATTGTGGAAATTGGAGCCAATCGCATTTTCTGAAAATCTAGATACATATGATTATTTAATAGGGGCACACAGCTAGCTGTGTGCCCCTATTAAAGTATTTGTATCAACCTAAAACTGAAACAATATGAGGACAAAGGTTGAATAAAGCTTTTGCAAAAATAATTTTGCAAGAAAGGGAAAAGGATTTTTCTAATCCCTTACCCTTTTCCCCACTTCTCAATTCAACTTAATGCCTGAGCCACAGCTGCTGAAAGTGATTCATTAGCTGCTTGCTTCAACAATTCTGCTTTATCTGTCTGTTCCCAAGGCAAGTCTAAATCAGCCCGACCAAAGTGACCGTAAGCCGCGACGTCCTGATAAAAACGTCCGCCTCGTTCACTTGGCAAGTTGCGTAAGTTGAAGGTATGGATAATTCCTGCTGGACGCAGTTCAAAGTGCTGCTTGATTAATTCCAGCAAGATTTCTTCATCGACTTTGCCAGTGCCAAAGGTATCCACTAAGATGCTAGTTGGCCGCGCTACGCCGATAGCATAGGAAAGTTGGATTTCAACTTTGTCTGCTAAGCCAGCAGCGACAATATTCTTTGCCACATAACGAGCTGCATAAGCCGCAGAACGGTCTACTTTAGTGGGGTCTTTGCCAGAAAAAGCACCGCCGCCATGCCGTGAATAGCCACCATAGGTGTCAACGATTATTTTGCGTCCTGTTAGACCAGAGTCTCCTTGGGGGCCACCAACCACAAATTTACCTGTGGGATTGACTAAAAAGCGTGTTACCTCGTTAGGCTTAACGTCGATGTCGCTAAAAACAGGTTCAACTACAGCTGACCATAGATCTTGTTTGATTTTGGCTTGTACTGCTGCCTCATCTGTGATTTCACCGATACTGGCTGTATGCTGGGTGGAAATCAAGATAGTATCAATGCCTACGGGACGTCCATCTTCGTAAACTACAGTTACTTGAGTTTTACCGTCAGGACGCAGGTATGGCAATTCACCTGTTTTGCGAACTGCTGCTAATCGGCGAGCAATGCGGTGAGCTAGACTGATGGGCAAGGGCATCAATTCTGGTGTTTCGTTGCTAGCAAAACCGAACATGATACCTTGGTCGCCAGCGCCAATTTTGTCGAATTGTTCGTCACTATCTTGCTGGCGGGTTTCTTGGGCCGTGTTGACGCCTTGGGCAATATCAGGTGATTGTTCGTCTAAAGCGAGCAAAACGCTGGTGCTGTTGGCAGAAAAGCCGTTATCAGCATTGGTGTAGCCGATTTCGGCAATTTTCTTGCGGGCGAGATTGACGAAATTTACATTGGCTTTGGTGGTGATTTCACCTGTAATTAGCACTAAGCCAGTATTAACGACTACTTCAGCGGCTACACGACTGCTTGGGTCTTGTGTCAGTAGAGCATCAAGGATGGTATCAGAAATCTGATCGCAGATTTTATCTGGATGACCTTCAGTGACTGACTCGGAGGTAAATAAATATCGACGAGACAAAGGTTGTTCCTCCTTGTTAGAGTATTTTCGCTAACTAAATGCGTTATTTAGTCCAGCTACCTAATTTATGAAATCATAACAACATTTATACTGGAGTCGTTAGTGTCTTTTGAAGATCGATTAAAACTACTAACTACAAGTAAGGAAGATACAATTTACGCTAATTATTTTCTCGGTAAAATGTTTTGAAGAAGACAAAAAAAAGCGGGGCATTCCGAAAAGTGCCCCTGCAAGCTTTGACACAAACACTGCTGCTTTAAACCTGAACCGCTAACTTTGCTTCCGTAGCTGTCAACCGCTCATAGGCAGCACGCATTTTCAAACCTGTAAGCACTTGGAAGAAACCAGTACCATTATTGGAACCAGGATACTCGCGGTGCTGGAGTAATAAGTGAGTCAATTCACCCTGATATTTAGTGGATGTATTGCTGAGATGGGTTTCGATGTAAATTACTTCTTCCAAGTTGTCAAATTGACCATCCACTTCTAATACTGAGACGTAGCGACCATAGTAGACATCTGAACCGTAGTACAGTTGCATACCAGGGTAAGAACAGGTGAGTTTGCGTCCACAGGGAGTCCAATTAATTGTTGACCCTTCATCAAATAGGTAGGTTGGATCGAAGCCTTCCTTACCTTCCCGCTGGAGCATACGTACCCGTAAGACTCGACGCTCAGTGTCGTTTTTGATTAAGTTTGTGGGTAATACCTGAAGAACTACGTCGGCAAATTCTCTTTGTGGTTCAATAAACTTTTCAAAGTCAGGTTTGCGGGAATTGATTTGTGCTAAGACATCTTCGTAACGATGACCGCGTTCAGCCATATCTCGCTGGATTTTCCAGGCAATTTTGACTTCATCACTGATGTCGAAATAAACGCTAAAGTCGATTAGCGATCGCACTCTTTCATCATATAAAGGATGCAGCCCTTCAATTACCACAATGTGATTCGGCTCTACCCGCTCTGGCGGATCGATCAAGCCGGTTTCGTGGTTGTAAATCGGCTTATCAATCGCTTGACCATTTTTGAGCGCTTTGATTTGCTCGTACATCAGGTCAAAATTGTTGGCCCTGGGGTCTAGTGCTGTTATCCCGGTTTCTTTGCGCTGTTTGCGATCCAAGGAGTGATAGTCATCCAAACAGATGACTGTCATTAAATCTTCACCAAACAAATCTATCAAACGACGCAAAAACGTAGATTTACCGCAACCAGAGTCTCCGGCTACTCCAATCAGTACCACGCGTTCCGGCTTACTTGTCATAAATCTCCTCTTAATACTAAAGTTGTGTCAATAATTTTTCACACAGCAGATTCTGAAGCCAGGAGTTTACCCCTTTGGTTTATCCTGCGTTCTTGCTACCCAGCACTGCTATAAGACATCAACAAGTAAACAACAAATTTAAAACTCATAAGTTGCTACTCATTGGACTAGCCTGAATCTAAGTGCCGGTAAGTATTTAATCCTAGTGGTATATTTGATTTTAACAGAAGGGGGTATCCCATACAAGATTTGATGTTAACAAGAATTAGTTTGGTTTACTAATCATTTTGATGATTGAGCTGTTAATTTCCCGTGAGGGATCGACACTACCTGTAAGTATTCCACTGCTCTGTTGTTTGCTAGTTGTGACTTTATCTAATGGTGTTGTAATGGTATAATTGATATCTTTGGCAAGTTTTTTGGCCTTGGCAAGTATTATTACGCCCAAAGACTGCAACATGTTTGAGACCATAATCTATCTAACGAATGACTCCCTAAGTTGTATGAGTAAAATTATTGGGTGTAAATTTATGGATAAACTCAAATAGAAATCTCAGTGTTCTCAACATTCAAGATTCCATTGATAAAAATAGTAAGCAATTAGGCTTTGAATTCATTGACTGTTAACGGTTAACAGTTAATCGTCAACAGTCAATAGCCAACACCAAAAGATGTATTGCCTAAAATGGACGATAGCTGAAATTTTAGCCAGAGATGCAAAATCTATAAATTTTAACCACTAGGTGGAAATACTGCTACTACAAGCTTTTGATATTCAACATCTGCAAGAGACTCCATCAGTTGACCAAGCCCTTTGGGCAGGGAACAGCGAATAGTGAACAGGCAACAGTCGTAAAATCCTGCTCGAATATTAGGTTTGAGAGTAGCTAAATTTATTCATGAAAAAAGGTAAAAAGATTTTTTCGAGACACTCATGCTGTGAAAAATACGTCTTTATACAAATCAGCTTATTTGAATTATGAGGATTTCCCTGTTCCCTGTTCCCCGTTCCCTATTCCCTTTTAAAGTTAACCATCACATGCGGTTGTTTATTTTTTGCAGTTTTCTTGGCAGCGATTCGAGTCAGGTTGAGACCCACAAGTAAAATTACAAACTGTAGTAACAAGCTTTTGATGGAGGTTGACAGATTTTTCACATCAAGTAAAACTGATTATAGTTGCTTAAATCACAGTTCTCTCTGTTGTTATATTCCTAGCTTCAATTGTACTAGTCATGTAGTTAAACATGACCAAGTCATAAATATAGCTATGAATATTTGATGAGAGTAGTAGATTTCGCCAAGTAAGGTCAAGGATAAGATGCTTAATAAGTGCATCGATTTATACGCCTTGTCCTCTCTGATGCAACATTGTTATTTCTAGACAAAAGCTAGCAACAAAGTATCGGTGGTAGTTAACGAAGAAAAGATTAAATTGATTCATTATTAACATTCTCCAAAAGACTTATCCTTTACCTTAGAAGGTGAACAGGTGTGTTTTTTACTATGCCTGGATGTCTTCGGTGAGTGTACTTAGCAAGGCATCACTTAGTGATGTCGTTTTTCCAGAAGGTCAGTTTTGTGAAACGAAAATCCGGTAAACTAAAGCTGGCAAGGTAGGGGAATAGTTTTTTTTTGAAAAACGGTTAAGTAAATATCGGAGTGGTAGAACGAATGAACAATCAAGGTGCTGTTGAGGGTGCTGCCAACACACAATTAGGTAGCCGCGTCTTCCTCTATGAAGTGGTAGGTCTGCGTCAGAGCGAAGAAACCGATCAAACA
The DNA here is from genome assembly GCF_014222165.1 of Nostoc sp. 2RC. NCBI lineage: Bacteria > Bacillati > Cyanobacteriota > Cyanophyceae > Nostocales > Nostocaceae > Nostoc > Nostoc sp. 2RC. The sequence goes on along the minus strand of NZ_JACKZU010000148.1, from coordinate 2,806 downwards.
AACTACCCAATTCGTAAAAGTGGCAGTGTGTTCATCAGAGTGCCTTACAACCGCATGAATCAAGAAATGCGACGTATCACTCGTCTAGGCGGCACTATTGTTAGCATCCAGCCTGTAGCTGCTTTAGGGCAAGTTAATGGTAAAGCCACACCTGTGACTATTAATACTGAAGTTAAAGCTGAAGCACAGCTAGAGAAGAAGGACAAGAAAGGCAACACCATGACTCAAGCGAAAGCCAAAAAAGACCACGGTGACGTTCCTGTTAACACTTACCGTCCCAATGCTCCGTTTATTGGCAAGGTAATATCTAATGAGCCGCTAGTCAAAGAAGGCGGAATTGGTATTGTTCAGCACATCAAATTTGACCTGTCTGGCAGTAACTTAAAGTACATAGAAGGTCAAAGTATCGGCATTATTCCACCAGGATTGGACAAGAACGGCAAGCCCGAAAAACTCAGATTGTATTCCATTGCCTCAACTCGTCATGGCGACGATGTGGATGATAAGACAGTATCACTGTGTGTCCGCCAGCTAGAGTATAAGCACCCAGAAACTGGCGAAACAGTCTACGGTGTTTGCTCGACACACTTGTGTTTCCTCAAACCAGGGGAAGAAGTGAAAATTACAGGGCCGGTGGGTAAGGAAATGTTATTACCCGATGACCCCGAAGCCAATGTAATTATGATGGCAACCGGAACAGGTATTGCGCCAATGCGGGCTTATCTGTGGCGTCAATTTAAAGACGCAGAAAGAGCAGCTAACCCAGAATACCAATTTAAAGGATTCTCTTGGTTAATATTTGGCGTGCCGACAACTCCAAACCTCTTGTATAAGGAAGAACTGGAAGAAATTCAACAAAAATATCCTGATAACTTCCGCCTGACTGCTGCCATCAGTCGCGAACAGAAAAATCCCCAAGGCGGTAGAATGTATATCCAAGACCGCGTAGCGGAACACGCAGATGAACTGTGGCAGTTGATTAAAAATGAAAAAACTCACACATACATTTGCGGTTTGCGGGGTATGGAAGATGGCATTGATGCAGCCTTAACTGCTGCTGCTGCTAAAGAAGGCGTCACCTGGAGTGATTACCAGAAGCAAATCAAAAAAGCTGGTCGTTGGCACGTAGAAACTTACTAATTTTGTCATTAGTCATTAGTCATTAGTCATTAGTTATTCAAAAAACAAAGGGCAAGTGACTAACGACTGACAACAAACGACAAAAGACTAAAGAAGAAGGATAATCAGTAGGTAGGGCAATCGCTCTACCTACAATTTTTATTGGTGAAATTGGGTGCAAAATTTGTGGGTGTCAAACTGGGAATACTGGGATTAGGAACCGTGGGAACGGGTACAGTGCAGTTGTTACAAGACAAAACTGGGCGTCACCCGTTGTTACAAGAGATAGAAATATACCGTGTGGGGGTACGATCGCTTGATAAACCCCGTGCAGTAGAATTATCTACCGATGTGGTGACTACAGATTTAGAAGCCATTGTCAACGACCCGACAGTGGATATAATAGTAGAAGTCATGGGCGGATTAGAACCAGCGCGATCGCTCATCCTCAAAGCTTTAAGTAATGGCAAGCACGTAGTCACTGCCAATAAAGCAGTCATCGCCCGCTTTGGTGCAGAAATTTTCACCACAGCCAATCAAGCAAGCGTATACGTGATGTTAGAAGCCGCAGTCGGTGGTGGAATTCCGGTAATTCAACCCCTGAAGCAATCTTTAAGCGTTAACCGCATTCAAGCTGTCACAGGTATTGTTAACGGCACAACTAACTACATCCTCACCCGGATGCAAACAGAAGGTAGCAACTTCAGTGATGTTTTAGCTGATGCCCAACACTTGGGTTATGCCGAAGCCGACCCCACAGCCGACGTTGATGGCTTAGATGCAGCTGATAAAATTGCCATCCTGGCATCATTAGGTTTTGGCGGACGTATCAACCTCAAAGATGTGTATACCGAAGGCATTCGGCAAGTCAGCAAAACAGATATAGCCTACGCCGAAAAATTGGGATTTGTGATTAAATTGTTAGCGATCGCTAAAAGAATTACTTCCTCAGAAGAGGATGGGGGGACGCAGGGATACGGGGACGCAGGAAAATTTTACCTATCTCCTCTTTCTGTGAGAGTTCATCCGACTTTAGTGCCGAAAGCACATCCTTTGGCTAGCATCAACGGGGTTTATAATGCCATCCTTGTGGAAGGAGAACCCATTGGGCAGGTAATGTTTTTTGGCCCCGGTGCTGGTGCTGGTGCAACCGCCAGTGCTGTAACCTCAGATATCTTGAATTTAGCTGCAAGTTTAAAATCGCAAAAAGTTAGTACTGAGAATCAATCCAAAATCGGTTCGCTAAATCCATTATTAGCTTGCGGACATCACGAATACAGCCAAATTGTGCCGATGACAGAATTGATAACTCGGTTTTATGCCCGTTTCCTTACGAATGACCAACCGGGAGTTATCGGTAAATTGGGTACTTGCTTTGGTAACTATGGCGTCAGCTTAGAGTCAATTGTGCAAACAGGTTTTCAAGGGGAACTAGCAGAGATTGTAGTTGTCACCCATGATGTGCGGGAAGGTAACTTCCGGCAAGCCTTGGCAGAAATTGAGAGTCTGGAATCTGTAGAAAGCATTCCCAGCTTACTGCGGGTACTTTGAGATGAATAAATATTCCATCATTGTGTAGACGGACACGGGGACAAGGGAGAAATTTTGATAATAATACCGATTCAAAAAATGTTTGCGACAGATACCCCACCCGCCTGACGGCACCCTCCCCAAAGCATCGGGGAGG
>NZ_JACKZU010000862.1:0-232 GCF_014222165.1 Nostoc sp. 2RC | reverse complement strand
CCTTTACCAGTATCACAGAAATCGCAAGCCATCGGACAACCTACCTGGGTAGAAACACAGACTGTCAACCGCTTGTCTGTAGGAATACCAACGGTTTCCACGATTTCACCGTCGCTCAGTTGTAGGAGATACTTAACGGTCCCATCCGAGGCCACAGACCGATGGTGAATGGTAGAACGTCCAATGGGGACATCGGCAACAGCAGCCCGCCATTGTTTAGAGAATACAGAAA
>NZ_JACKZU010000147.1:0-18973 GCF_014222165.1 Nostoc sp. 2RC | reverse complement strand
GGGAAAGAAAAAACCTTTACCCTTTACCCTTTAACCCCTTCGGGGTGACGCTCCTTCGTCGCTAACGCTGACGCTAACGCCAGTCGCTCATGGGGGAAACCCCCAAGACCGCGCTGGCTCACCTTTTCCCAAAACCAAATTCCGAGTTGAAAATGCACAAAGCGAGCAGTATTGGCTCCCACCTTTTTTTTAAATTTGATAAGTCTGCCTGATTACTTTTTCTATCGAGCCTACACGATGATACTTTTCTATTAGTTCATGGGATTTTGTTTTTCGGTTGGCGAGCTGCTTTTTTAATGGTGTTAAAAAATCAACATCTGGGTCATCTTCTAGTGCGATTTCAGCAGCTTGTAATACTTTTGTTGCGTTGTGGAAAATCTCTTCGTTATCAAAGCCTTTTTTAGCAGACATTTGGTGCAAAGCTGCATCGGGAATTGTTGCTCTACCCAGTAAGGTTTTATCTAACACCAATCCTTTCAATAAGGCTAGTAAAGCTGCATAAATCGAGAAATCATCACAACTATCACAAGCCTTAAATTCAATACGACCTACTTCTGCGGGGATGCGGGCGATTTTTGTTAAAGAAGGTTTGCTACTAATTAGCTGTTCCTGTTTCTCAACAAAAACCAGAGCTGCGGATCTTTTTCCTGTCCGGATAAATGTCCTGACTGATAGCCCATCCCATAAAGCTCCATTATAAAAAGGTGAGCTATAACTAAAAGGTACTATGTAGGGACTGTAATAAGTTAATTTTCTGCCAATATCAATTAAATCTACAACAGATAAATCTACTAATGAAATATTTAAATCTGGGCCGTATGTCACCATGTGAATATTAGCAGTTTGTTCGTCAGGTTGAACCTCTAAATTTTTGATTTCGTAATCATTTAATGGCGGTTGGGGGACAAAAACGGAATTGTATGGATTAAAACTGACTAAAACTGGCGAGAAACCAAAATTAGCAGCGACCTCACGTAATAACTGAAAACTTTCTGATAATTCAGTGATGGCACTATGAATACTAGGATGTATAGTTGTTCTAATTTCGATACCTTTAGAATGACAGTCTATTACTTCCTCAGAATCGGCAAATCTTTCAAATCCCTCAATATACCATCTCTTTTGTTTAATACCCGCATCACCGACACGCAGCTGAGGATAATCGTTGGGGTATATGGGTAGCTTTTCAATAATTTGATTGAAATCAGCAAATTTGGTATGGGAAAAATCAGCAAACTTTCCTTGTTTGTTCAAGAAAGCGACTTCATGTTCAATGCCAAAAAGAAACATTATGTATACCTTAATTAATAAAAATTAGCCTCGATAAGAAACGCGATTAATTGATGCTGTTCGGTTTGAGGAAAAAACTGTCGTTCGATAATCAGGTCTGGTAAGTCAATGGCAAATCTTGAATTACACGCGAGTTAAGTTTGGTTTGACTCATAGATACTCCCTTACACGTATTAACTTGTGCTTGTGAAAATAATTAGAAAATTTTCTCAAGAGGATTCTGAGATAGATTTTATATCAAGTCTGGTGGTTATGTGGCAAAAGAGTGGGGATATTTTGTTTGAGAGCAACTTAGTAAGCTAATCATCATTCAAATTGCATCTTTGTATCTGGTGTGTCCCCGCGTCTTTCTAACGAGTTGAGTTATGCAATTTAAAAGCGCATCAACTTGTGAGGGCGATCGCTCCCAAACATCAGGTGTAGTTTTTTGAGTTTTTTTGCTCAAGTTAAACGTCCCGAAATCTTTTCTATGTTCACCGAAAGGTTCGGTATAATGGCCAGGTTTGTGGGAATTGAGCGGTTAGAAGAGCGGTCAGGGGGATCGCTAAGCAGCGCAGACTAACATGTCGCTGCAACAGATTGTTGGTAGCTGCTAGTAGTCTGGTAGAGATGATTGCAGCTATTGAGCTTCACTTGAATACAGTCTAGCTCTACTGAAAAAATACATTTTTGCGTATACTCTTCTTCAAAGTGCAGCAATTGTGGGGATAATTTGTGTGCCAACACTTCAAGTCCAAGAAGCTTACTCTTTTTATAGAACATATATCCTTGAGTATAGCCGCAATAAAGCCGAAATCTACGAGCATTACGGTTTTTCTTTGCAGGGTAGTGTAGGTTCAAAAGACTGGGAGGTATTTGCTGCAATTTTGTTTAACGATAAGGCAAGGAGAGGAGATGGGGCAGATTTGGAAAACTATGAGGTTAAATCTGCCACTATTGGAAGTAGTTTTGAATATCAATATCATAGGAATCGTGGATTGAACAAACTCACTGATGACAGAGATGTAGATCACATTTTTGTCGCGAGAAGTGAAACTTACATGAATGTTGAGGTTTGGTTTGTGGAACGTACTAAAATGATTCCCATATTCGATAGGTGGCTACCCGAACTCCAGCAAAATTATGAAACCTCAGAGAGGCAAAGATTTCGGCGTTCAGTAACGTATAGCTTTGTGAAAAGCCAAGGTGTTCGCATTTTAGAAATTAGTGGTGGACAACTAAGTTATTTTCTCGAAGTGATATAGCTAAAGGATTCAGAATATTTTCAGCAATCCAAACAATCACAGGTACACACACAGCATCACCAAATCCTGTTAAAGCTTGATTGAGTTGTAATGAAATTGGATAATCATCTGGAACACCCTGCAATCTTGCATATTCACGAGGTGTCATCAAGCGCATTTTTATGGTTCCTTGTCCAGCTTTAACTAGCATTTGTCGGCTGCTACCACCTCTGGCAGTTCTTAGACAACCTGCGAGTCCATCTTTTCTCAGTTCTGCCCTCTGCTTGCCTTCTCGAACCCGTCTATACATTGGACAGTAAGAGTAAAACAATAAATTTTTTAAGCTTTCAATATAAGCGAGATTAAAGGATGACATCATATTTAGATGTCGTTTTACCTCATCTTCAGACCACCAGCGATCGTCATTGTCTGGAATATTTTCTAAAACAAAGCTTAAGTCAAATTTTATCTTTTTAGGTAGCGCTGGAATTTCTAAAAAATGCCATTGTAGATCGAGATTAGCTATAACAACCTTTTCTAATGCTTTTCTTTTAAGTGAAGAAGAGCGTTTTGAAAAAACTAATATATCTTGATTCGGTTCGGAAGCTTGTACACCGACCATGAATATCCGTGGTCTACTTTGGGGAACAAAGTGAGATGCATCAATGGCAAAGACATCACATGCATAACCCAGTCGATTCAATTCTTGAATTACAATTCTGAAATCTTGTCCACCATTGGATGTGAGCCAACCAACTACATTTTCAAGCATCACAAGTTTAGGCTTGTTTACTTGACCATCAAGAATGTGAGTGAAGCCCCAAAAAGCACTAGAGTGTTGACCGGTAATGCCTCCTAAATTACCTGCCAAAGATAAGTCAATACAAGGGAATGATGCTGTTGCAAGTAGCGTGTTAGGAATATCAGTAGGACAAATGGAAAAAATATCTTGAACTTTGTAATATTCTATTGCATCTTTAAAGTGAGCAGAATACATTTCGTACTTGCTATACGCCCAGTCATTTGAGAAGACAATTTTCCATCCTGCTTGCTCTAGCCCTAATCGAACTAAACCTATTCCAGCAAAGTATTCTGCACAAGTAAATGTCTCATAGGGACTGATACTCTCACTCATATCAAGTTCTGATAATCACTCATAATTCAAAACTCTCCCTTGTCTTTGCATCTCCCCGTCTTTGCGTCAGTCCTAATTATAACTATTCAACCGAACCTGATATTACAAGCTGCTACTGCACCCACTATCCTCACAGCCACCAGGTAGGGTAGCTTAGTAGTTACTGAGGAAAGCTTGAGAATGAGTTTATGACAAGTACTGTTCAATCTCCCTACAGCAGCGAACAAGTAGCCGCTTGGTTGCGTGGACTGCTGACTATTGCTTGGGCTGATGGTAATTATGACGAGCAAGAACAAGAAATAATTGCCACCATTACTAAAGATGAATTAGCTCCTAAGATTGAATGGCAGGACTCGCCGGAGATTATTTCTCCTGAGGAATTAGCCGCAGTGTTGGGCAAAGGTACACCGGCGGCGGAAAATTTCTTAAGGACAGCGGTGATGGTGGCGATCGCAGATGGTACTTATTCTCCCAGTGAAGATGACGTTCTGCAACAGTTCTGCCAAGCCTTAGAACAACCACAAAATATACTCGAAGCTCTCCGCCACACCCTAGAACACCCAGAGCAAATTACCCCCGCTATTTCTGCAACTGGATTGACAAAACGTCAAATTGATGCATTGCGCCCCCTACGCGAGTGGCTTGATGGATTGGATATCGAAGACCCAAGAGTAGCCCGCTTTTTGTGTAAAATGATTCCCTCCCAGTGTCCCTTTGAGCGGGATGTCACCTTATTTAGACACAAAATCGTGCATATTCCACCGATGTGTAAAATTAATCCATTATACGAACAACTAGTGGGCTTACGTTTCCGTGCCCTTTCTTATTTGGCAGATAAATGCGGTGAAGATGTTTCGCCATATATTTAGTCTTGGGCATTGAGCATTGGGCATTGGGCATTGGCTAAGATGAGCATATAGCCGTAATCTGTTAACAGATCAACAAGTAGACGCACTCAAAGTTATCATTAATGACCTTGCACCCCAACTAAACGCATATCTAAAGTCAATTGGTAATGTTCCAAATGACCAATGACTAAGCGCAAAGTCTGAGCGGAGGTTTCCTCCGATCAGAACTTTGTAAGAGATGACTAATGACTAATGACCAATGACTAATGACTAATTATGCAATTTATTGACCAAGCAGAAATTGAAGTTGCGGCTGGTAAAGGTGGCGACGGTATTGTGGCCTTCCGAAGAGAGAAATATGTGCCGGCTGGTGGCCCCTCTGGTGGAAACGGAGGCCGGGGTGGTTCGGTAATTTTCGTTGCTGATGAAAATTTACAAACCTTGCTGGATTTCAGATACAACCATCGCTTTCAAGCTGAAAATGGTGGTCGTGGAGGTCCGAATAATCGCACTGGAGCAAATGGTAAAGATTTGATTATTGAAGTTCCCTGTGGTACAGCTGTTTATGATGCCGAAACTGGGGAATTGTTGGGAGATTTAATAGACCCTCACCAGACCTTAAATGTCGCCCAAGGCGGGAAAGGTGGGTTGGGAAATCAGTATTTTTTGAGCAACCGTAACCGCGCCCCAGAATACGCTCTCCCAGGATTACCGGGGGAAATCAAGCAGTTGCGCTTGGAGTTGAAACTTTTGGCGGAAGTCGGGATTATTGGCTTACCGAATGCTGGTAAATCCACTTTAATTTCATCTTTATCAGCTGCCCGCCCAAAAATTGCAGATTACCCCTTCACCACTTTGATTCCTAATTTGGGTGTAGTACGCAAACCCACTGGTGATGGTACTGTTTTCGCCGACATTCCTGGATTAATTGAAGGTGCTGCCCAAGGCGCTGGACTAGGACATGATTTTTTGCGTCATATTGAGCGCACACGGGTGCTACTCCACTTAATTGATGCCACTAGTGATGATGTGATTAGAGATTATCAAACGATTCAGCAAGAATTGAAAGCTTATGGCAGAGGTTTAGCAGAGCGATCGCAAATTTTGGCGTTAAATAAAATTGATGCAGTTGATAGCGAAACTGTAGATTTGGAAGCATTAGCTACCCAACTAAATCATCTCTCCTACGTCCCAGTTTTTTTGATTTCAGCAGTTACTCGCACTGGCATAGAGCCAATGTTACAGCAAATCTGGGAAATTCTCGACCAAATGAAGCCGGCTGAAGAATTATTTCGATAGTCATTGGTCATTAGTCATTAGATTTCTTGTAGAAATGGGAAAAAGGGTAAGGGGTAAAGGGGAAAGGGCAAATAAAAACCCTTTTCCCGGTTGGTGAGCTTGCCTGTCCTGAGCTTTGTCGTTGGCGTTGGCGAAGCCTCTCGTAGAGAAGCCTCTCGTAGAGAAGGGTCGAACCATTAACCTTTTCCCCTTCCCCCCTATGAGCAAAAGTTACTTTTGCAAGAGGTCTATTGCCCTATATTGTGGAGACGATATAGGCTAGCGATCGCATCTATTAATTCCGCTGGCTCCACTGGTTTAGCTATATGCTTGTTGTATCCTGCTGCAAGTACTTGCTTGGCGTTCACTTCTCCAGCGTAGGCGGTAAGTGCGATGGCTGGAATTTGTCCTCCCTGTTGTGGGGGTAGTTTTCTCAACTCTCGCATAAACATACATCCATCTACGTCTGGCATTCCAATGTCGCTTAATAGCACATCTGGTAGAGATTGCTTTAGGGCGGCTAGTGCTTCATTTGCTGATGGCACAGCTGTGACGCTGGCCCCATATTCCTCTAGCAAAAAAACAATGAATTCTCGCGTATCGGCATCATCGTCTACTACTAAAATTGTGACATCATTTAAATTTGAGGAAGGCTCGGAGAGGTTAATGTCTTGTTTGCTCTCTGGAGGTTGTTGAATTAGTGGTAGCCTGACAGTAAAAGTTGCACCGCAATTCTCACCCGCACTTTGCACCTGCACTGTGCCGCCATGCAATTCTACTAAATGACGCACGATGGCTAATCCTAATCCCAATCCGCCAAATTTTCTAGTGGTGGTGCTGTTTTCTTGGCGAAAATATTCAAAAACATAGGGAAGAAAACTAGGCGCGATGCCTTTCCCTGTGTCGGTGACGGTGATTTGGGCATGGGGGTACAGGGGCACAGGGGAAAGATTATTGCTCCCCATCTCCCCATCTCCCCATCTCTCCACCTTTTCCAGTCGAATATCAACTCGTCCACCCTCTGGTGTAAATTTCACGGCGTTTGAAAGCAGATTCCAAATTACTTGCTGTAATCGACTGGAGTCGCCTAACACTGGTTCTAAATTTGGTTCTAGGTTGATGTGGATTTTAATGGATTTAGCTTCTGCTGACAGGCGTACTGTCTCCATTGCTGCGGAAATTACACCTACTAAATCAACTGGGAGGATATTTAAGCTGAGTTTACCTTGTAAAATTCGGGAAATATCCAGCAAGTCTTCGATTAATTGAGCTTGTAATTGAGCGTTGCGTTCGATGGTTTTCAGGGCTTGAGGAATTGTTTTTTCATCTAGTTTTCTGGTTTGCAGTAACTTTGACCATCCGAGAATTGGGTTGAGTGGCGATCGCAATTCATGGGAAAGAACTGCTAAAAATTCGTCTTTGATGCGGTTGGCGTTTTCTGCTGCTTCCCGCGCAGTCTGTTCTATTTCGTATAAACGGGCACGTTCCATTGCTTGAGCGCATTGCTGTGCTAGTGCCAGCATGAAGGCGCGGTCATCTTGGCTCAATTGCTTATTTTCGGCAAAAGCTACGGTCATTCCGCCGATGGCACGTCCTTCAATGGTTAATGGAATGGATATCCAAGCCCCGTAATTATACTGGCTATATTCTTTGGCTAGATGTGAATAACGAGCTGCTCTTTCTGGTGTTGACTCTTGCCAAATAGGTTGTTTTGTGCGTACTGCTTCTGCCAGTGGCGCGGCTGTATTAATTGAGAATCGACGCCATGAGTTGACTAATTCTTCTTTATAACCAACTGCACGGATAATTTCTAGTTCTGTGCCGTTGTTAGTCACTAGTGCTACTAAAGCAGAACTAGCTCCTAAAGCTGCTATACCTTGCTCGACAATTACTTCAGCCACTTGTGCTGATGTTAAAGATTCAGAAAGGGCGGCGGTAATGGCTAACAAACGAGCAGTGCGAGATGCAGCTTGTTCGGCAACTTGTTGAGATTGCTGTGTTTCTGTGTAAAGTCGGGCATTATCAACTGCGATCGCTGCCCGCCGAGCTAATTCTTCAGCTAACATTAAGCTCTGATTATCGTAGCGATGATTGGTACTAGATACTAGACTTAAAGCTCCTAAAACTCGTCCCCTGACTACAAGCAACACGCACATTCCAGACTGCGGATTTAGCTGTTGCAAGATTTGGAAATGATTGGCATTTGAAGTTAGTGCTTGTATCTGTTCTGAGGCAATAAAATGAATAATTTGTGATTTGCCAGAGCGAATTACTTCCGCAACACCTTTTGCCTGTGCCAAATTAGGCGGATAATTTTGTAACTCTTCTACTAATTCTTGTTTTGCTGGGTCGGCATGGAAAGCTGCAACCCGACGCATTGATTTGTTTTCACAAATCATATCAATTACGCACCAATCAGCTATTTCAGGTACTACTAAACGCGCTAAGCTTGCTAAGGTTGTCTCATAATCCAATGATGCAGCCAAAATTTCGCTAGCTTCAGCTAAAAAGCGTTGTTTATCTTGCGCTTGTTTGCGTTCGGTGATTTCTTGACAAATTGCACCCACCCAAGTGATTTTGCTTGGTAGTGGAATTGGATAGTAATTTACTGACCAGTAGCGCTGCTTTCCTGGGGCTGCGGGTGTTTCTCCGCTAGTTTCTTGGGCAATAGATTCTCCAGTCTCCACCACATGACGAAAAGCGTCCGTAACTTCCTGGTGGACTCCTGGTAACAATTCGGCAATTGTCTTACCGATATGCATGTTTTCCGGCAAACCGTTGATTTCAGCTAAAGCATGATTCAAGCGCACAAATCGCAATTTTTCATCCCATACGCCAATACCGATGGGGGCGTTAGTGAACAGCGTATCAAGTAGCACGTTAGCTTCCAGTAACCGATTTTGTTCTATTTCTAGCAGCGCCAGCAGTCGTTCCCGTTCTGTTTCTGCTTGCTTGCCTTCGGTAATGTCTACACACATGCCCACCCATTCAGTGATTTTCCCTGTTTCATTGACTATGGGCACACCACGTATAGCCATGTAACGGTATTCGCCGTCATGGCGTCGGAGGCGATATTCTGCAACAGCAACGCTGCGTCCATAAAATGCTTGTCTCCACATTGCAGCCACCGATTTTCGGTCTTCTGGGTGCAATGCATCTACCCAACCCCAACCTTTGTATTGTTCGAGACTTTGACCAGTGAATGCTTGCCAGGTAGGAATTTCGTCAATTACATTACCCCAAGGTGCGGCACTCCAAATAATGGATGCGCTTGCTTGTGCAAGGGAACGATAGCGTGCTTCACTGCGACGCAGATTTTCTTCTACTTGTTGGCGATGGCGCAGTGCGGTTTGTTGTTCGGTCAAACACTGCTCTAAAGTTCCAAGTTGCTCCTCTGTGAAATTACTAGTTAAATTTTTTGTCTGTATAGAATTTGGCTGTGAAATTGCAACATTGGCAGTTTCCACAATTGGGTGATATTTTTCCTCTGCTGCTTGCAATAATGATTTAGTTCGCTGCTGTTCCATGAATTGACCGATTTGCAGGGCGATGGCACTCATGGTCTGGAGTAAATCTGAGTCTGGCTGTAAAATTTGGTTGGTGAAGAATTTCATCGCCCCTAAAAGTTTATTACCCAGTACAATGGGCAATTCCATAGCGGCTGCAAACAAATTTTCATCTGAAGTTAGTTCGCAAATCCAAGCTGGTTGACTGGTTAACTTTTCTCCTAAAGCCAGATTTGCAGGCTGGTTAAATACTTGGGTAACTTCTATGCTCAAATCAGATGAATGCCAACTACCGATGGGATGCAGAGTATTAATTTCCTCATCGACATTCCAAAAAATTCCCAATTGCCATCCTAAAGTTTCGCACAGCGATCGCAAAAGCAAAGGAACAGCATTAGCAAGTACAGTGGCCTCAGCTAAAATCTGAGTGATTGTTTGGTGTGCAGATAAAAGCTGTTTATGACGTTTTTGTTCGGTAATATCTGTAATTAATATTGATACGCCATTTTCCCCTGGATAAACGCAATATTCTAACCAACGATGCCATATGGGGTCTAAATACTCAAAATTTACTGTAATTTTTTGAGCAACAGCGCGATGCATCTCGGTGTAAAGTATGCTATTAACTGCCTGGGGATATAAATCCCAAATACTTTTACCCAAAAAATCTTCTTGATTGATTTGAGCTAGTTGAGCTAACTTATGATTCACATAGGTGTAGCGCCATTCACAATCTAATATGACAAAAGCATCACCGATCCTAGCTAAGATTTCTTCAACATTTTCAGGGATAGTTGCCCGAATTTCAGCAGTCACAGTTTCTGCTCCTCATTTTTGAATGTATTTGGCTAAAAGCACCTCATCAGTTTCTCTCCATCGGTTTATACTGTGAAACGAAACTCATAGCATCGTTATCAGCTTTACCAGTGAAAGTATAACGTTAAATAGATTGTTATATTTATATCAGACATAGGCAACGGCGAACGGGGAACAGGGTTAAGGGAATGGCAAATTAGACAATAAAGAATAAAAAACAGAGAAAGTATTAATAGCTTGCCTGTTGCCTATTCTCTGTTCCCTGTTCCCTAAAAATTATTTTTCCAAATTAAAATTGATTTTTGTATAATTTTGACTGCCTTTGTCTGGGGTTGTAGAGATTATTGAATAGTTATATTCTAATACATCCAGTATAGTCCAAACTATTTGGGCTAATAATAGAGTTATTTGAATGCAAAACATTAGAATATGAGAGTTTGGCTTGCTTGCTTTTTTGTACTGTTTGCGTTAGCGGAGTTTTTTGACTGGCTGCAAAAATTTAACTTGCCATTGCCTATTTATATTTTAGGCGGGGCTTTTTTAGCCGTTGCTTCTAACTATGACAAAATTGTTGGCTCCTATTTCACCGATGCCAGTATGGAAGCATCACTGGAACACCCGCAGTTAGATGCAACCACTTCATCTACTGAGCCTGTTTCCTTTGCTATTCCTAGTGTTGTGGAAAATACTCAATCAACAAAGGTGGATGAATAATTTAATGGGCATTGGGCATGGGGCATGGGGCATTGGGCATGGGGCATTGCAAATAAAAATAGGACTTACGCAACGCCGATATTGTCATTGCGACCGAAACGAAGTGTAGGGAAGCAATCCCAGCGTCAGGGCGGATTATTTCGCTATCGCTCATAATGACCGAATTACGTTATTTTTGCGTAAGTCCTGAAAAAATAATCAACTATTTATTTGGGGTGGGGGTCTTGCTGTTGGTGTCAAGGTCAGGACAAACAAGATGTCCAGCCCACAATATTGGGTATTAGGTCTGGGTAGTGGCTTTTATTTGAGTTGCAATTGAGTTGTCAGGCGATGCAATTGAGTTGTCAAGCGACGCAATTGAGTTGTCAGGCGATGCAATTGAGTTGTCAGGCGATGCAATTGAGTTGTCAGGCGATGCAATTGAGTTGTCAGGCGATGCAATTGAGTTGCAGCTAATCTGTTCCCTGCACCGCAAGTGGGGAAGGTAACTCCAAAAAATAAATGATTCTGCTTGGGGTCGTTGACCCTTTAACTTTGCTCAGGGTCAAGGCTTCGACTCTGCTTAGCCTTGACTGCTGACAGTCAACAGTCAACAGTCTTCTTTAGAATATTTTTTTACTTGGAAGTCCCTAAAAATCTGACAAGCCAATGCCTCGAATTAGCAGGTAAATTGCTAGATTAAATTAGAGGAATCTACCTATTGAGGCTAGCGCCGCAACATTGTGATTAGTGGATTTTTAGAAAAACTCCGTGTACCGTTTGTCAAAGATCGAAATTCGCGTCAAACTTCCTTGGGCAATAGCTGGCTGCAAGTTATTTTGGTTAGCAGTGTAGCAGTCACTGGCTCGATTTGGGGAATTCGTGAACTCAACTGGTTGCAGCCTTGGGAATTAAGAGTGTACGATCAGATGTTGCGATCGCGTCCTCTAGAACCACCAGATGAACGAATTTTACTGGTAACCATCACTGATGCAGATCTCCAACCAGAAAAATGGAATCTGTCAGATACTAAAATTAATCAACTGTTACAAAAAATCAATTCTTATCAACCGCGTATTGTTGGTTTATATCTTTTTCCTCCACTAAATAAAAGTTTAGGCGCAAACAAACAAAATCAAAACAATATTATTAGTACTTGCTTGTTTAGCAGCGTTGGTAGAAATGAAATTCCACCACCGTTGAATTTTCCCATAGATTTTGTTGGCTTTAGCGATGTAGTTCCTGATAATGAAAATGACCAAATTCTGCGCCGGAGTTTATTATTCGCCCATTCTACAGATGAAAAATGTACGACATCCTTTGCATTCGGGTCGCTACTTGCCATTAAGTATTTAGAACAACAAGGAGTTGAATACGAATTCACAGAACAAGGAAATTTTCAGTTAGGTAAAGTTATCTTTCCGCGTCTCCAACCTAATTCTGGTAGTTATCAACATTTAGATGCCAATGGTTATCAAATACTATTAAATTATCGTCACCCAAATTACCTTGCCAAACAGGTGACATTAACACAAGTTCTCAACAACAGCGTTAATCCCAGTTTATTTAAAAATCGCCTGGTAATTATTGGTACTACTTCAGTTAGCCAAAATTCAAGTAGCTTTTATACACCTTACAGCAGTTTACCAGATCAACCTGCGAGAATGCCTGCTGTATTTATTCACGCACAAATAGCGAGTCAATTAATTAGTACAGTATTGGATGGGCGGCCTTTAATTTGGTATTGGCCTGACTGGATAGAATTAGTTTGGCTGTGGGGCTGGGCAGTTTTAGGTAGTACTTTAGCGTGGTGGTTGCGAAATCCCTTACTTTTGTTAACAATAGGCGGGATAACATTAGTTGTATTAGTGGGAATCTGCGTTATTTTGTTTCTTGAAGCCGGATGGATACCGTTAATTCCTTCTGCTTTGGCTTTAACGTTTAGTATTATCTGCGTTATGGCTTATACTAATTATGAAAATCAACGGCAGACTCAAATAATTATTCTGCAAGTTGAAAAACAACAAGAAGCCATCGCCCAATTAAATCTGCTTTTAGAAGATAAAACAGCAATTCCAGATTCGCAACTTGATTTTCCTGACACCATTGATTCAGCACAAAAAAAATCTGGTGATTTGCTGTTGGGTGGACGTTACCAAATTTCCAAAGTCTTGGGTGCAGGTGGATTTGGTCGTACTTATTTAGCCCAAGATACTCAACGACCGGGGAATCCCACTTGTGTTGTGAAAAAATTAATGCCAGCGCGCCAAGATAGCAGATTTTTACAAGTTGCTCGCAGATTATTTAATAGTGAAGCAGAAATTTTAGAAACTTTGGGCAAACATCATCAAATACCAGAATTACTTGCATATTTTGAAGATGACCAAGAATTTTATTTAATTCAAGAATATATTGAAGGACATACTTTAAGTGAAGAATTGCCCCCTGCACATCACTTACAAAGCGAATCATTTGTGATTGCCATGCTCAAAGAAATCTTAGAAATTCTGACATTTGTTCATCAACATCGAGTGATTCATCGCGATATTAAACCGACTAATATTATTAGACGCGCTAAAGATAATCAATTAGTCTTAATTGACTTTGGGGCTGTGAAATTAATGCAGCCCCCCAGTAGCGAACAAACAGAATTAGCCACAGTGGCCATCGGAACGCGGGGTTATGCACCTCCAGAACAATTTGCAGGTCATCCCCGCTTGTGCAGTGATATTTATGCTTTAGGAATGATTGCCATTCAAGCCTTAACTGGCATACCACCACAGGAACTACATCCAGATCTAGAAACGGGTAATGTGATGTGGCGACAAACAGCAAGAGTCAGCGAAGAATTAGCGCTCATTTTAGATAAAATGGTTTGCTATCATTTTAGCGATCGCTATCAATCAGCCACCGCAGTTTTACAAGATTTAAAACGAATTTCAATTAATTGAATTGAGATATAGCGATTTACAGTTAAGTGAGGTGAAGATAATATTTTGAAACGCATACCGCCGTTAGGCGTTCCCGCAGGGTAGGGACGCAAAGTAAAGCGCAGCGAAAAGTCTGAACCAAGGCTTCCTTGGCTCAGAACTTTTTAAGACAGAGGTACGCAGAGATTTGTGCCTCAGTAGACTAGGAAACGCTATATCATTGAAGGTAAACATTATGAATCCAAATGCTACAGCCACGCAATACGATAAAATTGCTCAATGGTGGCAAATTGAGCATCAAGATTCGTTATATGGTATCGCGCAATTGGAGCGGGCTATCAAATTTACTTCTGGGCGACACTCAGCTATTGACATAGGATGTGGAAGCAGTGGACGTTTCATTAACGTCTTCACTAAATATGGATTTCAGGCTGAAGGACTTGATATTTCCACCGAAATGATCGATTTAGCCAAGTCTTTACATCCAGAAATTACATTTTACAATGAAGACATCTGCTATTGGATTCCTGCAAAACTTTACAGCTTCATTTCAGCTTGGGACAGCACTTTTCATTTACCGCTAAATATGCAAGAGCCTGTGATGAAAAAGCTGTGCGATGCTCTTGAACCCAATGGAGTACTTTTGTTCACCTGTGGCGGGGGACATACAAAAAGTGAGATTTCAGGTTCATTTCAAGATTTAGACTTTGACTATAGCACTTTAGGAGTAGATGCTTTCCTACAAATTTTGACTCAGCATCACTGCACATGTCGCCACCTGGAATATGACCAATATCCGGAAAATCATGTTTATATAATTGCTCAAAAGACTTAACATTGTTGCTAATTGAAAGTATGAATTAGTTTTTAGGACTTACGCACAAGTAATGAAATAAGAAACCGCAGAGAAAATTAGTTATGATTCCCACAGTCATTGCACCCCACCCCTTAATCCCCTCCCCGAACTTCGGGGAGGGGAGACAAAGCGTAGCTTTGGCTCTTTGGGGTTTTTCGCGTTTAATAAGTAATCAAGTGGACATGATATCAGGTCAATCTTCGACAGTTGTCTGAAAAATTTTCTACACTTAGAGTAGAAACACATCGCATCCTATTGTTAATCTACTTGTAAGCTATTAAGGAAACAAAGCGATGTTAAAAGTTTTTGCAGACAGGGGTGGTACATTTACAGATATTGTTGCTGTTACCAATAACCAAGCAATTATCGACAGACTTTCAAAACATTCCGGACGTTTTTTAATTGTTCCTCTGCCTCATCAACAATGGATTATAGTTTATAAATTACTTTCAGAAAATCCCGAACAATATCAAGATGCAGCTATTCAAGGCATTCGGGATATTATGGGTCTTTCTAGTAATGAAGTTATTCCTGGCGAAGCAATAGAAGTGATAAAAATGGGGACAACGGTAGCCACAAATGCACTGTTAGAAAGAAAAGGCGATAGAGTTGTGCTGCTAATTACTAAAGGTTTTAAAGATGCCCTGCGAATTGGCTACCAAAATCGTCCTCATATTTTTGCTCGTCATATTGTTTTACCAACCATGCTTTACGAGCAAGTAATAGAAATAGATGAACGCTATGATGCCAAAGGTAATGAATTAATTGCTGTAAATATCGAGCAAGTCAAAGGCGATTTACAAGCAGTTTATCATACAGGAATTCGTAGTTGTGCCATTGTTTTGATGCATAGCGATCGCTATCCCCAACACGAACAACAAATAGCCACCATTGCCCAAGAAATTGGCTTTACTCAAATCTCTGTATCTCATCAAGTTAGTCCGTTAATGAAATTAGTTAGCAGAGGAGATACAACAGTAGTCGATGCTTATTTAACTCCTATTTTACGTCGTTACGTCAATCAAGTGGCGAGTGAATTGAAAATGGGGCATGGGGCATTGGGCATTGGGGATGGGGCACAAGGTAGCACCTCTTCATCTCCCTCATCTTTCATCAAACTAATGTTTATGAAATCCGATGGCGGTTTAGTTGCAGCTGAACAATTTCAAGGAAAAGATAGTATTTTAAGCGGCCCAGCCGGGGGTATTGTTGGTGCAGTTCAAACTAGTAAAAGGGCAGGTTTTGAGTTAGTAATTACCTTTGATATGGGAGGAACAAGTACAGATGTTGCTCATTTTAAAGGAGAGTATGAACGGCAATTAGAATCCGAAATTGCTGGCGCACGAATGCGAGTTCCAGTATTAGCAATTAATACTATTGCGGCTGGTGGTGGCTCAATTTTGTTTTTTGATGGTTCTAGTTATCGTGTCGGCCCTAAATCTGCTGGTTCAATTCCCGGCCCTGCTTGTTATCGTCGTGGCGGGCCATTGGCGGTAACTGATGCTAATGTGATGTTAGGTAAAATTCACCCGCAATATTTTCCTTCAGTTTTCGGAATTGATGGGAATTTACCTTTAGATAAAGATATTGTGATTGAGAAATTTACACAATTAACCCAAGAGATTGCAACTACTACAGGAAATCATTGTACACCAGAACAAGTAGCGGCTGGATTTATGGCGATCGCTGTGGAAAATATGGCGAACGCAATTAAAAAAATCAGCCTACAACGTGGTTATGATGTTACGCAATATGTGTTGTGTTGTTTTGGTGGTGCAGGCGGGCAAGTTGCTTGTTTAATTGCCGATACCTTGGGCATGAAAAAGATATTTCTTCACCCTTACGCTGGAGTTCTCTCGGCTTATGGCATGGGATTAGCTGATGTGCGGGCAATTAGAGAAACAGGAGTCGAACAACCTTTAACTGAAATCTTAATTCCTCAATTACAACGTTTAATAGAATATTTAGAAACCCAAGCTAGAAGTGAAATCAATGAAGCACGCACTCAAGTAGAAGTAGTGCGAAAAGTTAACTTAAAATATGAAAGCACTAACTCAATTTTAATAGTTAATTTTGCCGATGAAGTGGCAGTAATGCGACAAGAATTTGAAACAGAACATAAATCGCGCTATGGTTTCATTCAATTAGAGAAAACCTTAATTGTCGAATCTGTTTCTGTAGAAGTAATTCAGAAGATGGATACACCAGAAGAACCTTTAATTAATCGTAGTCGTTCTTTAGATGAAGCCCCCAAACCTGTTGAAACAGTGAAAATATTTACTGCTAATAAATGGCACAATACACCGATTTATCGACGGGAAGATTTACAACCAAAAGATAGAATTACTGGAACTGCAATTATTGTCGAAAAAATTAGCACAATTGTAGTTGAACCCAATTGGCAAGCAATCTTAACTGAACGCAATCATTTAATATTGCAACGTATTGCGTAGATTCTTCCTTATCCAACTCTAAAAAATTTCTTCAGCATTTCAAACTAAATCCTTATCTGAGAAGGGCGGAAAGTCTAAATGAGTAACTCTTTTCAAAATTATTCCTCCAATCCAATATTCACCACTAAAACTGTAATTTCACAAAGAAAATCTGGACTAGGGCTTCATTTAACTTACAGTAGCAAATTTTCAACAATTCATTGAATTTAAACAAACAGGAATCAAATATGTACCCAACAACTCAACCCGACCCGGTTCGTCTAGAAATATTCAAAAATCTTTATCAATTTATTGCCGAACAAATGGGAATTGTTCTGCAAAACACAGCAACATCTGTGAATATCAAAGAAAGATTAGATTTCTCCTGCGCTATCTTTGACTCTTCTGGATTATTAGTAGCAAATGCCCCCCACATTCCCGTACATTTAGGCTCAATGAGTGAAAGTGTCCGCAGTTTAATTAACGATAAAGGCAACACCATAAAACCAGGAAACGTCTATTTATCTAATAACCCATATAACGGTGGTACACATCTTCCTGATGTAACTGCAATTACCCCTGTATTTTTGGGGAGTGAGGGAGACAAGGGAGAGGAGGGAGCTTTTGAGGTAGGGGGAGAAAGAATAACCAATACCCAATGCCCCATACCCATTTTTTTTGTTGCTTCTCGCGGACACCAAGCTGATATTGGCGGAATTACTCCCGGTTCTATGCCTCCCCACAGTACTAAAGTGGAAGAAGAAGGAATTCTTTTTGATAATTTTCTTTTAGTTGAAGAGGGAAATTTTCAAGAAACTGCTCTGAGACATCACCTTTTAAATCATACTTATCCGGCTCGTAACCCCGACCAAAATTTAGCTGATTTTAAGGCCCAAATTGCAGCGAATGAAAGGGGAGTTCAAGAACTACGGAAAATGGTTTGGCAATATGGACTTGATATTGTTCAAGCTTATATGAAATTTGTGCAAGCTAATGCAGAGGAGGCGGTGAGAAGGGCGATCGCTGTTCTCAAGGATGGTTCCTTTGTTTATAAAATAGACAATGGCGCACAAATTCAAGTGCAAGTGACAATTCACCCAGAAAGCCGCAGCGCTACTATTGATTTTACTGGAACTTCTCGGCAATTAGATAGTAATTTCAACGCTCCGAAAGCTGTAACTCAAGCAGCAGTTTTATATGTCTTTCGGACTTTAGTTGATGATAATATTCCCCTCAATGCCGGATGTCTGAATCCTTTAGAAATTATTATTCCAGAGGGCTGTATGCTCAACCCCACTTATCCAGCGGCGGTAGTGGCAGGTAATGTAGAAACTTCTCAAACCATTGTTGATGCTTTGTATGGTGCTTTGGGTGTAATGGCAGCTTCTCAAGGAACGATGAATAATTTTACTTTTGGTAACGAAAAATATCAATACTATGAAACTATTTGCGGTGGTTCTGGTGCAGGAATTCATTTTGATGGAACTGATGGCGTTCATTCCCACATGACTAACTCACGCTTGACCGATCCAGAAGTTTTAGAAACCCGTTATCCTGTACTTTTAGAAAGTTTTAGTATTCGTGCTGATAGTGGTGGAAAAGGCCAATATTCTGGGGGAAATGGAGTTATTCGTCGCATCAGATTTTTAGAACCAATGACGGCGAATATTCTCTCTGGACATCGAGTGGTTGCAACCTTTGGATTAAATGGCGGAGAAGCAGGAAAAGTTGGACACAATTGGATACAACGTCAAGATGGAAGTAAAGAAACTTTAGATAGTACTGCAATGGTGGAAATGAATGTCGGAGATGTTTTTGTAATAGAAACTCCTGGGGGAGGTGGATTTGGTCACCCACAGGCGCAGAAAGTAATATGAGTTGGGCAGTTGCGAGTATGAACTTCCCTGGTGGTCTGGGAAAAGGTTAAGGTATTGTAAATATAAAGAGTAAAGGATGTATTTAAAAC
>NZ_JACKZU010000814.1:0-366 GCF_014222165.1 Nostoc sp. 2RC | reverse complement strand
TAACGCGCACCCTCCCCTTGCCAAGGGGAGGGTTGGGGAGGGGTAAAGTTCTATGCAGCTTCATGAAGAATTGGTATAACCACCTTATTAATCAACTTAAAACATTTAATAAATCTCGAACAACTATCTAATTGCTGAAATTGCAGCAGAAAAACAAGAACGCAGTCAATACAGTTCGGGGAAAGGGGAAAGGTTTCAAATACATCCTTTACCCCTTAACCTTTTCCCAGACCATAAGGTAATACCGATTCAAAAAATGTTTGCGACAGATACCCCACCCGCCTGACGGAACCCTCCCCTTAGCAAGGCTACGGTGTACACACAAGTACTATCTGTAAGGGTTTCAAGCCGTAAAGACCATTTTAA